>USLE01000156.1 GCA_900555465.1 uncultured Butyricicoccus sp. | reverse complement strand
GTACTGCGAGAACGCGCTGACCGTTGCAAAGCACCTGCAGGCGTCGGACAAGATCGCGTCCGTGCGCTACCCCGCCCTGCCAGGCAACGAGCACTACGAGCGCGCACAGAAGTACCTGCCGCTCGGCACCTCGGGCGTCATGTCGATCGACATCAAGGGCGGCCGCGCACCGGCGATGAAGTTCATGGACAGCCTGAAGCTCGCCTGCAACGAGGTACATGTGGCGGATATCCGCACCTGCGTGCTGCATCCGGCTTCCGAGACCCACCGCCAGCTGACCGACGAGCAGCTCGTCGCCGCGGGCATCGAGCCGGGCCTCGTGCGCCTGTCCGTCGGCCTCGAGAACGTCGAGGACATCATCGCGGACCTGGATCAGGCGCTCGCCCAGCTGGACTAATCCCGACGCCCTGCTTGGGACTGTTACTGTAAACTGGAGGTTTTAATATGCGCATCCGGTCGATCGAACAAGCCGACCGCGATTACTTTATCCGCAGCGTGAACGAGTTTTACCACTCCCCTGCGGTGTGCCACGAGATTTCGCCGCGCAACGCCGAGCGCACCTTTGAGCTGCTCATGCATGGCTCGCCCTACGCGGACTGCCTGATCGCAGAGGACGACACCGGCGCGCCCTGCGCCTATCTGCTGATCGCGCTGACCTGGTCAAACGAGGCAGGCGGCCTGTGCGTCTGGATGGAAGAGCTGATGGTGAATGAATCCGTGCGCGGCCAGGGCATCGGCCGCAAGATGATCGCCGCGGTGCACGAAAAGTACAACAACGCCGCGCGTTTCCGTCTGGAAGTGACCGAGGAAAACCCGCGCGCCGCCGCGCTCTACCGCATCCTCGGCTTTGAGGATCTGCCCTACCGGCAGATGATCATGGACACCCCGCTGGGCTGACCCGCACCGGTCTATCTGTAAGCGCCCGGCGCACGGACAACATAAAACGGATACCGCCCGGATCTGCACACAAAGGGACGGCAGCTTTACGCTGCCGTCCCTTTGTGATTCCCCGGAGAATGGCCGCTTGCTCCCGCCGATTGCTGCAGATGCCGGTCACAGCAGCTGCCGTCCCTTCAGGCTGTCTTTTTCCCAAGCCTGCGCAGGGTTTCCGCCACGTTTTCCTGATGCACCTCGGCTGCGCGGAAGTGCATGAGATGGAAATTCAGGTTGAGCAGCGAGCCAAGTCCGAGCGCCGCGATCACCGTGCCGATGCCGACCTGACCGCCGAGCAGGAATCCAATGAGGATGGCAACGACCTCGGCCGAGGCGCGGCACAGGCCGACCGAGCGGCCGGTCTTGTGCGCGAGCGCAACCATGAGCGCGTCGCGCGGGCCCGCGCCGAGCGCACTCTTCATATACATCCAGGTGCCGAGCGCAAGCAGCTCCATCCCGCCCAGCAGCATCAGGACGCCGGGCAGCAAGCTGTGCATCTGCGGGATCCAGTCCAGCCAGAGCAGGCCGTCGACGCACGCCGCGCACAGGACAATGTCAACCACCGTGCCGATGCCGAAGCTCTCGCCGCACAGCACCGCCGTACCGATCGCAGCCGCGCCCACAATCATGGAGGCCGTGCCGTAGGTGATGCCGACGGTCTGCGCCAGTCCCTGCTGCAGCACACTCCACGGTTCCAGACCGATATTCGCCTGCAGCATCATCGTGATCCCGAGCGCGCTGACCGCCACACCGGCCACCAGCCAGAACAGGCGGTTGATATACTCACGCATCATGGTGTTTTCCCCCTTCTGTCCAACCCGCCGCGCAAACGCCGGCCGGTATGCTGATTTTCTGTATGCTTCCAGCCATGTAAGCCGCCTCCTTGACTTCTTTCCACATCCATGCTACCATAGGATCATCCAATTGTAAAATTCATAGTTTTGATAATTATATTCAAAATTTTTGATGGTGATGGTATGGAGATCCGAAACCTTGTGACCTTTGTCCGGATCACGGAAACGCAGAATTTTTCCCGCACTGCGGAACAGCTCGGCTATTCGCAGTCCGCGGTGACCATGCAGATCAAGCAGCTGGAAAGCGAGCTGCATGTGCAGCTGTTCGAGCGGATCGGCAAGCAGGTCAAGCTGACACAGGCGGGCGAGCGGCTGCTGCCCTATGCGCTCGAGATATTGGGCGCGGTCCGGCAGGCGGAAAACATCGCGCGCGAACCCGCGCAGATCGCCGGCAAGCTGCGGATCGGCACCTGCGAATCCTTTGTCATCAGCGTGCTGCCGCCCGTGCTCACCGAGCTGACCGCGCTGTGTCCGCAGGTGGAGATCATCACGCACACCGCGCGCATCCCCGATCTGATCCAGATGCTGCGCCAGAACGATGTGGATATCCTGTATTTCCTCGACGAGAAGATCTACTTTCCCGAATGGGTCAAGGTCTCCGAGCGGCCGGAAAACATCTTCTTCGTCGCCTCTGCGGACTCCCCACTGGCGCGGGAGCAGCGCATCCCGGTCGAGCGGCTGCTGCAGGAGCCGATGTATCTGACCGAAAAGGGCATCAGCTACCGCTACGCGATGGAGCAGGCGCTGGCGGCAAAGGGCTATGCGCTGCACCCGGTGTGGGCGGTCGGCAATACCGACGTCATCACCCGCATGCTGCTGCAAAACCACGGTGTGTCCTTTCTGCCGGAATATGTGGTGCGCGAGTATGTTGCGGACGGGCGGCTCGCTGTTCTGGATGTGGACAGCGAGCCGATCGTGATGTGGAGCCAGCTGGTGTACCACCGCAACAAGGATGTGACGCCGCAGATGAACCAGTTCATCGAGCTGATGCAGAAACACATCGGGCAGGCATAAGCGACTTTGCCCTTTGCGCGGCACAGCTTTTTCTGTTATGATTACGGTAGGAATCGAGGTGGGTTTCATGGCCGCGGAAAACAAGATGGGCACCATGCCTGAGGGCCGGCTGATCATAACAATGTCCTTCCCGATCATGCTGTCCATGCTGGTGCAGGCGCTTTACAATATTGTGGACAGCGCCTTCGTCGCGCGCATCAGCGAGGACGCGCTGACCGCGGTCTCGCTCGCCTTTCCGGTGCAGCTGCTGATGATCGCCGTCGCGACCGGCGCAGGGGTGGGCGTCAACGCGCTGCTGTCCCGGCGGCTGGGCGAGAAAAAGCAGGCCGAAGCGGATGCGGTCGCGGTCAACGGCATATTCCTGTCGATCTGCTTCTGGCTGATCTTCGCGGTGCTCGGCCTGCTGTTCGGCCGGCAGTTCATCGCGCTGTTCACCGACGTGCCCGCGGTCATCGAAATGGGGACAAGCTATGTAACGGTCGTCACGGTTGCCTCATGCGGGGTGTTCCTGCTGTTTGTCGCCGAACGGCTCATGCAGGCGACAGGCAACACGTTCTACCACATGGTCACCCAGCTGATCGGCGCGGTGCTCAACTGCATCCTCGACCCGATCATGATCTTCGGCCTGTTCGGCTTCCCCGCCCTCGGCACGACGGGCGCGGCGCTCGCCACCGTGCTCTCCCAGATCATCGCCATGTCGATCGGCTTTTTCATCAATGTGCGCTTTAACCACGATGTCCGCATCCGGCTGCGCGGCTTCCGCCCGGACGGCAGGATCATCGGGGAGATCGTGCGCATCGGCCTGCCCGCGGCCGTGCAGCAGTCGCTTTTGAGCGTGCTGACCGTCGGCCTCAACCGCATCCTGATGCCGTTTTCCCAGACCGCGGTCGGGTTTTACGGCGTGTACTATAAGCTCCAGAACTTTCTGTTCATGCCGGTTTACGGCCTGAACAACGCGCTCATCCCGATGATCGGCTACAACTTCGGCGCAAAAAACCGCCGCCGCATCGAACGCATCACGCGCTATGCGCTGCTGCTCTCTCTGGGCATCATGGCGGCGGGCACGCTGCTGTTCGAGCTGCTGCCCGTGCCGCTGCTGCGGCTGTTTAACGCCTCGGACGCCATGCTCGCGATCGGCGTGCCGGGCATCCGCATCATCTCGGTCTCGTTCTGCCTTGCGGGCGCTTCGGTCATCCTGTGCGGCTGCATGCAGGGGCTGGGACGCGGGAGCGAACCGCTCTGGGTCGCGCTGCTGCGCCAGCTGATCGTCATCCTGCCCGCCGCCGTGCTCCTGTCCCACATCAGCCTGACCGCGGTCTGGTTTGCCTTCCCGCTCGCCGAGGCCGTCGGGCTGGCAGCCGCGTTCTTCCTGCATCATCGGGTGCGCCGTCGTCTGCTCGACAAGCTATCGTAAGAAATGTCATAAATCTGTAACAAATATCCTCTTGCTTTTGTGCAACCTGTGACATATAATAAAGACAGAAACAAGGAAGTCCTTGTTTTCATCCAAGCAAATGCGGAAAGGGGTGAGTCCATTGGACAGCGAGATCCAACAGCTTGCCGGGGATATCCTGAATCATCCCCGCTTTCAGCAGCTGCGCGATTTCCAGCACCACGGCGAAAGCAACTCGGTCTATGACCATTCTGTTGCCGTGGCGGAAGCGGCCTATGCCATCGCCCGCCGGATGCGTCTGTCCGGGGACGAGACCGCTTCGGTGATACGCGCCGCGCTGCTGCACGATTTCTTCGGCTACGATTGGCGCGATGAGCGTTTCCGGCGCTATCT
>USLE01000155.1 GCA_900555465.1 uncultured Butyricicoccus sp. | reverse complement strand
TACGGTGACAATACTTGGCTGGCGACGGCCCGGGAAGATAACTCGACGCGCACATAAAACGCCGACCTTCGGGTCGGCGTTTTGATTTTGTTAAGATTTTGTGATTTTGTGGAATCCATACCCCTACGCATGGTATAATAAATATGATAAACACAAGCTGTAGTGTATAGGGGGCCTGGAATGAACAAAATCCTCAAGGAAAAAATACAAGAAGCGTTGTCCTCGGTCATACCGATCACACTGATCGTTTTGCTGCTCAGTGTGACGATCACGCCCATGCCGGTTGGTACATTGGTGATGTTCCTGACCGGTGCGGTGCTGCTGATCATCGGTATGGCTTTTTTTCAGCTGGGCACGGATGTGTCTATGACACCGATGGGCGAGGGCATCGGCGCGCAGCTGCCGCGCACCAAAATCCTGTTTGCTGTCATTGGCATCACGCTGCTGATCGGTATCCTGATCACGATCGCAGAACCCGATCTGCAGGTTTTGGCCGAGCAGGTGCCGTCCATTCCCAATGCGATCCTGATCTGGACGGTGGCGATTGGTGTCGGCCTGTTCTTCGTGATCGCGGTGCTGCGCACCGTGTTCAAGATCCGGCTGTCTATGCTGCTGATCGCGTTTTACATTGTGGTATTCGTGCTGTCCATCTTTGTTCCGAATGAATTTGTATCGGTTGCATTCGATTCGGGCGGCGTGACGACCGGCCCGATCACTGTGCCGTTTATCATGGCGATGGGTGTTGGCCTTGCCTCTATCCGCGGCGACCGCGATGCGCAGGACGACAGCTTCGGTCTGGTCGCGCTTTGCAGCATCGGCCCGATTTTGGCGGTGCTGCTGCTCGGGATTTTCTACCGCGGTGGCGATCCGAGCTATACGCCGGTCTCCGTCCCGGAGGTTTCGGACACGCAGGAGCTGGCGCTTCTGTTTGTGCACGATTTGCCTGAGTACATCCGCGAGGTGGTTTCCGCGCTCGTGCCGATCATCGTGTTCTGCGTGGTGTTCCAGCTGGTGTTCCGCCGGTTCCAGCGCATCCAGCTGGAGAAAATCGGAATCGGTTTTATCTATACGTTTATCGGCCTTGCGCTGTTTCTGACGGGTGTCAACGTCGGCTTTATGCCCGCGGGCCATTATCTTGGCCAGCAGCTGGCTGAAAGCGGCCACAGCTGGATCCTGGTGCCGCTCGGCATGCTGATCGGTTATTTTCTGGTCACTGCGGAGCCGGCGGTGCACGTGCTCAACCGGCAGGTGGAAACCATCACCAACGGCGGCATTTCGCAGCGCGCGATGATGCTCAGCTTGTCGATCGGTGTGGCCTGCTCGGTTGGCATGGCGATGCTGCGCGTGCTGACCGGGATTTCGATCTATTGGATTCTGGTGCCGGGCTATCTGCTCGCACTGGTAATGACGTTCTTTGTGCCCAAGATCTTCACCGGCATTGCGTTTGACTCGGGCGGGCGTAGCTTCCGGCCCGATGACGACCACCTTCCTGCTACCCTTTGCAATGGGGCGTGCGAAGCGCTGGGCGGCAATGTGCTGACCGATGCGTTCGGCATTGTCGCGATGGTCGCAATGACGCCGCTGCTGACCATACAGGCGCTGGGCCTGATCTACAAGCACAGGCAGAAGGCGCAGGACGCGGCAGAGCTGATCACGGCCGCGGACGAGGATGAGGATGAGATTATCGTGATCGAGGAGGATGAGACGGATGCATGATGCACAGCCCCAGATGATGCACCACAGCGCCGTGGAGCTGGTCGTTTCTGTCGTTGACGTCCAGCAGGGGGAACGGGTGCTGCATGTGTATCGTGACAGCCACGCTCTGGTGGACTTTGTATGTATGGCGCACGGCACTGCGCGCACCGAGATGCTCGACCTGCTCGGCATCGGCGAGACCGCGAAAATCATTGTCATGTGCCTGATGTGCCGCGAGGGGGCACGGGCGCTGCTCACGCGGCTGGGCCGCGAGCTGGAGATGCGCTATCCCGGACGCGGCATTGCGTTTTCTGTCCCGATCACCGGGATCGGGGTGCGCTGGCACAAACTGCTGACCCAGTCGGCAGCCGAAGAGGAGGTACACTGCATGAACAAGCAGGAGAAGGCCGGCGGTCTGGACGTGGTCGCGGTCGTGATGGAACGGGGATATACGAACGTTGCGATGGACGCCGCACGCAAGGCGGGCGCCCGCGGCGGCACGGTGATCGCGGCGCGCGGCATCGCCGAGGATGAGGTCAAGCGCTTTTTCGGCATCGAGATCCAGGCCGAGCGCGAGATCGTGTTCCTCGTGGTCAGGAGCGAGGAGCGTCAGGCGGTCATGACTGCGCTGATGAAGGCAGTCGGGATGAAGACGCGCAGCCGCGGGCTGGTGCTCTCCCTGCCGGTCTCGAGCGCGATCGGGCTGGCCGATTAAACCGCAATACAGGGCCGCAGCTTTGAGGCTGTTCGAAAACAGAGTTTTTCGAACAGCCTCTCGATCGAAACCACGCTTTCACTCATTGGAATATCCGCCGCAGAGCGGCGGTAAAAGGTTAGCGGGCTACGGCCCGATCGAACATTCCGATGGCTGCGCGCGCCCTGCGGGCAGCCTGTAGGCCACTATCCTTTACTTGCCGCTTGCGGCTTTTTAATGAGTACACTTGCCCTCGGTTTGTATAAAATCCGAGGCGCATGTCCCCGGATTTTATGAAAGTGGGCGCGATAGCGCCCACTTTCTATTTGATGCGCGCTATGGCGCGAAGGACTTTTTCTACAGCCTCAGGGCCGGGAAAACGGCGGCAGCAGGGCGCGTACGGCATACTATATCTTGTGGTGCTCTGTTCCCGGAAAAAAGTGGGTTTTTCCACAGGCGTCAACAGGAAAACCACAGGATTTTCCACAGCTGGGGACTTATCCACAGCCGCTTGTCCCCACTGTCCACAGAAAGGAAAAACAAAATTTCAGAGAATGCGACAAGAAAAAACACCCGTTTCCGACAAAACTGCCAAAAAGCGCCGAGCCTCTTGACAGGCGCGGGCAATCGCGTTACAATAGAATGCACAAGCACAATATATGGTGCGTGTTTTCAGAAAATGCTACGAAATTTTGTGATCGCCGCAAGGCGGTTTTTGTATGGAAGAGGGAAATGGCTACATGATCGAGCAGATTGTCAAACGCGACGGGCGCAAAGCCCCCTTTGAGATTGAGAAAATCGCCAATGCGATTTTCGGCGCAGCGCAGGCCTCGGGCGGTCAGGATTACGAGATGGCGCGCAGCCTCGCCGAGCAGGTCGAAAAGGTGCTGGAAGCCTCTGCCGGCGACCAGATCCCGACGGTCGAGCAGATACAAGATACAGTGGAGAAGGTGCTGATCGAGAGCGGCCACGCTCGCACGGCGAAAAAGTACATCCTCTACCGCAACGAGCGCACCCGCGTGCGCGAGATGAACACCAGACTGATGAAGGTGTACGAGGATCTGACCTTCCAGTCCTCGCTCGAGAACGACGTCAAGCGCGAGAACGCGAACATTGACGGCGACACTGCGATGGGCACCATGCTCAAGTACGGCTCGGAGGGCGCCAAGCAGTTCTATGAGATGTTCATCCTCGACCCGGCGCACGCCAAGGCGCACCGCGAGGGCGATATCCACATCCACGATCTGGACTTCCTGACGCTGACCACGACCTGCTGCCAGATCGACCTGCTCAAACTGTTTCAGGGCGGCTTCTCGACCGGCCACGGCTTCCTGCGTGAGCCGAACGACATCCGCTCGTATGCGGCGCTCGCGTGCATCGCGATCCAGTCCAACCAGAACGACCAGCACGGCGGCCAGTCGGTGCCGAACTTCGACTACTCGATGGCCCCGGGCGTGAAAAAGACCTTCCGCAAGCAGTTCCGCGACAACCTCGCCAAGGCGCTTGAGGTGTTTGGCGCGGATGAGAATAACGAGGTCGACGCGCAGGCGCTGACCGAGAAGATCGAGCAGCAGACCGGCAAATGGGCCTGCCTCGCGGGCGGCAACGGCTATGACGAAGCGATGGCCGCGGCGCTCGGGGAAACGCTCAGCGAGGAGCAGGTCGGCAAATGTATGCGCTTTGCCCGCAAGTATGCGGACAAGGAGACCCGCAAGGCGACCTATCAGGCGATGGAGGCGCTGGTGCACAACCTGAACACCATGCACTCGCGCGCGGGCGCGCAGATCCCGTTCTCCTCGCTCAACTACGGCACGGATACCTCGCCCGAGGGGCGGCTGGTGATGGAGCAGCTGCTGCTTGCCACCGAGGCCGGTCTGGGCAACGGCGAGACCCCGATCTTCCCGATCCACATCTTCAAGGTCAAGGAGGGCGTCAACTACAACGAGGGCGACCCCAACTACGACCTGTTCAAGCTGGCCTGCCGCGTGTCGGCCAAGCGCATGTTCCCGAACTTCTCGTTCCTGGATGCGCCGTTCAATAAGCAGTATTACAAGCCCGGCCATCCGGAGACCGAGGCGGCTTACATGGGCTGCCGCACCCGCGTCATCGGCAACCACTTCGACCCCACGCGCGAGATCGTCAACGGCCGCGGCAACCTGTCGTTTACCTCGGTCAACCTGCCGCGCATCGCGATCCGCAGCCACGGCGACATCGACTGGTTCTTTGA
>USLE01000154.1 GCA_900555465.1 uncultured Butyricicoccus sp. | reverse complement strand
ACCGATAATATCGTCATGCAGATGCTCAAGCCCAGCAATCTGGCGTATGTCGTTGTGCTGGTGGGCGTTATCATCATGATGCTGGCGAAAAAGCGCCGCACGCGCGATATCGCAGATATCTTCACCGGCTTCGGTATCCTGTTCATCGGCATGTCGGTGATGGAAGGCTCGGTTGCCCCGCTGGCGGATTTGCCGCAGTTTGCCGAACTGTTCGCCGCGATCTCCAACCCGGTGCTCGGCGTGCTGGTCGGCACGGGCGTCACCGCGATCATCCAGTCCTCTTCGGCTTCGGTCGGTATTCTTCAGGCGCTGTCTACCACGGGCGCGATCACCTGGTCGGCGGCCATCCCGATCATCCTGGGTCAGAATATCGGTACCTGTATTACGGCGTTCCTGTCATCGCTCGGCGGCTCGAAAAACGCGCGCCGGACCGCAATGGTACATTTTTACTTCAACCTGATCGGTTCGATCGTCTTTATCGTCGGCATCTATGCCATCCAGTACACGATCGGCTTCCCGTTCTGGGATGCGCCGATCGACAAGGGCGGCATTGCAAACTTTCACACGTTCTTTAACGTGACCAACACCATCCTGTTCCTGCCCTTTACCGGTCTGCTGGTCAAGCTGGCGACCTGGAGCGTGCCCTCGGGCGAGGTGCAGGAGGATCCGCTGGCCAAGCTGGAGCCGCGCTTCCTGACCACCCCGGCGCTGGCGCTCGAGCAGGCGCAGCGCTGCATTGCAGAGATGGGCGAAGCGGCCAAGCAGAACTTCAAGCTGGCGACCGAGCCGCTGTTCAACAGCAGCGTCGCGCCGAACGAGGATGTGTTCCGCGAGCACGAGAGCTTCCTCGACCGCGCAGAGGTCGAGATCGGCCGCTATCTGACCAACATCCACAACATCCGCTCGGTGGACCAGCGCCGCCAGACCGCGGAGATGATGCACTCGCTTTCCGACTTTGAGAAGATCGGTGACTATGCGCAGAATATCTTCGGGCGCATGGACGAGTTCCGGCAGGCGGAGCTGTCGTTCTCCCCGTCGGCTGCGCAGGAGCTGCGCACCATGTGCGCTGCGGTCAGCGAGGCGCTCGATCTGACGGTCGAGGGCTATGTCAACCGCTCGGTATCGCTCTCGCGCACGGTCGAGCCGCTTGAGGAGGTCGTCGACACCCTCAAGGAGCGTCTCAAGAGCCGCCATATCGAGCGCCTGAGCAACAGTGAATGCACGATGCAGACCGGTATCCCGTTCCTGGATATCGTGCACGATCTGGAGAAGATCAGCGATCACTGCTCGAATATTGCGATCTACACCATCCAGCTGGGCGAGGGTGCGGAGGAATTCGATACCCATGCCTATGCCAAGGAAGAGTTTAAGGCTACGCCGCAGTTTGCGGAAAAGCTGCGCTATTACCAGCAGAAATATCTGACGCAGATCGATGCGATCAACGCATAAACAGCATATGAGGACGCCGCGTTCGGCAGAACGCGGCGTCCTTTTATCTGCACGGATGTACAATATAATACGATAAATACAAAAATGAATATTGTGTTGGATTTCTTTCTGTGGTATAGTAAGAAAAAGAGCAGGAGGACGGAAAGGAGTGTGCTGCTGTGGCAGAACGGGAAGATAAGCGCATCCGGCGGACAAAGAAGCTGCTGCGTCAGGCGCTGACGCGGCTGATGAAGGAGAAGGACTTCGGGAGCATCACGGTGACCGATGTGGTGCGCGAGGCGGATATCAACCGCGGCACATTTTACGCGCATTACCGCGACGTATACGACCTGCGCGAGCGCATCGAGGCGGACATGATCGCGGATTTCCGCTCGATGATCGCGGGCCTGCGGCCGGGCGGGCCGGAGGCGCTGCAGCAGGTGCTCAGCCGGGCGGTGGACTATTTGGAGGAGAACCGCGAGATCGTGATCGTGCTGGTTCAGGGAAGCGGCGGCAAGGGGCTGAGCCAGAAGCTGATCGGTGTGCTCGAGGAATACCGCCTGGACGTGATCCAGTACCGCAGCGTGGAGGACGGGTACGTCTCGCGCTTTTTGGCGACCGGCGTTGTGGGCATGCTGGAAAAATGGATCACCGAGCCGCAGCCCATTCCGAAGAATGAGATGATCACGCTGATGAGCAAGATCATCGCCCCGCTGCTGCCGCGGACCGGACAGTAAAGCGGAAGGAGCCGTCTCCGAGGGGGAGACGGCTCCTTTTATGTTTTTCAGCTGGTTTGCAGGATAAAGTCAGCCAGACGCTCGGTGGCGTCCGGATGCGCGACAGCGCGCATGGTCTGCCGCACGGTCTGCAGCCGCGCGGGGTTGCTGAACAGCATGTAGACGGCCTCGTCAATGGGGAAGTGCCTGGTGATCAGCGCGGCCATGCCGTTGTTGACCAGAAAGTCCACATTGCGTTCCTCGTGGCCGGGAATGGGGTCGACGAGCAGCATGGGCAGGTTTTTCGCCAGCGCCTCGGAGACGGTCAGACCGCCGGGCTTGGAAACGATGCAGTCCGACGCGCTCATCATGACCTCGACGTTGTGCACAAAGCCGTATGCTTTGACTACACAGTCGCCCTCATAGCGGGAGGCGAACTGCTCGACGCGCAGCTTCATCTTGTTGTTGTTGCCGCAGACGACCAGCAATTGCAGCGGCATGCCGATCTGGGTCAGCTTTTCCAGAATCTTGACATGGTCGGCATAGCCCATGCTGCCGCCCATGAGCAGCAGGGTGCGCATCTGCGGGTCGATGCCGAGCTGCGCGGCAGCGTCCTCGCGGGACAGCTGCTGGTTGAATTTGGGATGCACCGGGATGCCGAATGGCAGGATGCGCTCCTCCGGGATGCCGCGCCGGACGCAGCGGTAGGTCAGCAGCTCGCTTGCGGTGACGATGTACTGCACCCGCGGCACATCCTCCCAGTAGGGGTGCAGGGTGTAGTCGGTGACAATGCCGATGGTCGTGATATCGTCCAGCTTTTTGCGCTTTTTCAGCTCGTCCACCATCTGTGCCGCAAAGATGTGCGTGCACACAATAACATCCGGCGTATAGCCGGCCAGCACCTTGGCGAACTTGGATGCGCCGAGCGCGTTGATGATGTTGATGATGCTGGGCGCGCTGGAAAAATAGCTCGCCCCATTGTTCTCCGCCAGCTGATAGACCAGACGGTACAATGTCTGCATATGCTTGGAAGAAAACAGATAGCCTTTGTCGATCGTGGTTTTGATCAGGTTGCTGATGTAGGCATATACATCGAGCGTATGCACCTCCGCGCCCTTGCTCGTCAGCATATCCCCGATCGCCTTAGCGGTGGCATGGTGGCCGTAGCCCGCCGTTACGGATAAAATCAATACTCTCATACCGGGACCTCTCCTTGTACAAAAGCTATTTTACCGCAAAAGCGCGCAAATTGCAAACCATTGAGCGGGGAAAAGGAAAGATTACTGTAAAAAAGATGCACGGTATGCGTCAAGCACCTGCTGCTCGAGCTTGTCGCGCAGCGTATGCCCGACCGGGTGGGCGATGTCGCGGAAGCGGCCGTCCGGCATGCGGCGCGAGGGCATGGCGAGGAACAGCCGGTCGCGCCCATCGATGATCTTGATATCATGGACGGCGAGGATGCCGTCGAACGTGACCGAGACCAGCGCCTTGAGCTTGCCGGCCTGCTCTACATGGCGGAATTTGATGTCTGTGATCTGCATATCCTGTTGGCTCCTTTGGCAAAAATGTCGGTGATGATGCGGTGCATCTGCTTATAGTGTAACAGCATCTGCGGATTTTAAACCAGAGCGCCGGATGAAAAGCGCCCCGGATCATCCCGGGGCGCTGCGTTTTATTCATTTTCCGATTCTGCCAGACGGTAGCCCACGCCCACCTCGGTGAACAGGTATTCGGGTTCAGCGGGGTTTTTCTCGATCTTGCGGCGGATGTTCGCCATGTTGACGCGCAGGATCTGGTTGTTGCCGCCCGCGCGCGGCCCCCACAGCTCCTTGATGATGTAGTCATAGGAGAGCACCTTGCCCGCATACTTGCCGAGCAGCGCAACGATGCGGAACTCGCTGAGCGTCAGGTGCACATTTTCGCCGCGCACCAGCACCTGATGCTTGTTGTAGTCGATGGTCAGGTCGCCGACCGAGTATGTGCCGCGCTGGGCGATCTCGCCGCTCGGCGAGGTGGTGCGCGTGTGGCGGATCGCGGTGCGCACGCGCGCCAGCAGCTCGGCGGTGCCGAAGGGCTTGGTCAGGTAGTCGTCCGCGCCGAGGTCGAGCGCTTCCACCTTGTCGCGCTCGTGCGAACGCGCGGAGACAACAACGACCGGCAGGCTGGACCACTCGCGCAGGCTGCGCAGGACCTCGATGCCGTCCATATCCGGCAGGCCGAGATCGAGGATGACCAGATCCGGGCAGTGGGAAGAGATCATGGTCATCGCCTCGGCGCCGGTGCGCGCGAGCAGGGGGTCATAGCCGTTGGAGGAAAGAATGGTGGAAATGAAATGAGCGATGCTTTTTTCGTCCTCGACGATCAGCACTTTTTCTCGAATGGTCATTGTTTTGTAAACTCCTTTTCGGAAAGCGGCAGGCGGAAGGAAAATTCCGCGCCGTCAGATGTATTTTGGGCCTGCATCAAGCCGCCGTGGGCACGGACGATCGC
>USLE01000153.1 GCA_900555465.1 uncultured Butyricicoccus sp. | reverse complement strand
GGCGGTTCCTCCTCGCCGCAGAAAAATTCCAGTTTTCCGCAGGACGGACAAAGCCGGATATCCACATCCAGCCCGCCCGCCAGGAGATTCGCCAGGTCGCCTAGCAGCCATCCGGTCTGGCCCAGCTGAATGGTTTCCCTGCCTGCGCTTTTCATTGCTGCGCCGCAGCGCAGACATTTCAGATTTTCTCTATCCATGCTGTTCTCCTGTTACACCAGCTTTTTCAGCTCATACAGCGCGTTGAGCGCTTCGATCGGTGTCATGGTATCCACCTGCAGGGCGCGCAGCCGCTCCGCGACCGCATCGCCGGACAGACTGTCCATTGTCATCTGCGGCACCTCTTCTTCCTCTGCGACCTCGCGCACCTCAGGCTTGGGCATGGTCGCCTCCAAGTCGGCAAGCACGGCCTTGGCGCGCTTGATGACCGCGTTCGGCACACCCGCGAGCTTTGCGACTTCGATGCCGTAGCTGTCGTCCGCGCCGCCGCGCACGATCTTGCGCAGGAAGGTGATATCGTCGCCGCGCTTTTTGACTGCGATGTTGTAATTCTTTACACCGTTTACCAGCTCTTCCAGCACGGTCAGCTCATGGTAATGCGTCGCAAACAGGGCGCGCGCGCCTACGCGGCGCTTGTCCGCCACATATTCGATCACCGCGCGGGCAATGCTCATGCCGTCATAGGTCGAAGTGCCGCGGCCGATCTCGTCCAGGATCAGCAGGCTGGATTTGGTCGCGTGTTTCAGAATATCCGCGACCTCGCTCATCTCCACCATAAAGGTGGACTGCCCGCTTGCGAGATCGTCCGACGCGCCCACGCGGGTAAACACGCGGTCGGCCACGCCAATATGGGCGGATGCCGCCGGCACGAACGAGCCGATCTGCGCCATGATGGTGATCAGCGCCACCTGACGCATATAGGTGGATTTGCCCGCCATGTTCGGGCCGGTGATGATGGCGACGCGGTTTTCGCCGCGGTCGAGGATGGTGTCATTCGGGATGAACAGGCTGTCCGCCAGCATCTTTTCCACGACCGGATGGCGGCCGTCCCGGATCTCGATGCGGTCGGAGAAGTCCACCACCGGGCAGGTGTAATTGTTGTCACAGGCCACATCCGCCAGCGCGCACAGCACGTCCAGCATCGCGACTGCCTGCGCGGTTTTCTGCACGCGGTGAACCTCGGCGGCAACCTGATCCCGCACCTCGGTAAAGATCTCGTATTCCAGCGTCGTCAGCCGCTCCTGCGCGCCGAGCACCGTGCTTTCGAGCGCTTTGAGCTCCTCTGTGATATAGCGCTCGCCGTTTGCCAGCGTCTGCTTGCGGATATAATGCTCGGGGACTGCGTCAATATTGGACTTGCTGACCTCGATATAGTAGCCGAATACACGGTTATATCCGATCTTGAGCTTGCTGATACCGGTCTTTTCGCGCTCCCGCTGCTCAATGGCAGCGATTTGCCCCTTGCCGCCCGATGCCAGATCGCGCAGGGAGTCGATCTCCGCGTTGTAACCGGTTCGGATCAGGCCGCCCTCGCGCAGCAGGATCGGCGGATCGTCAACGATCGAGGCCTCGATCAGGTCGTGGACGTCCTCCAGCAGATCGATGTTGCCCGTGATTTCGCGCAGCAGGGACTGCCCGAACAGCGCCGCCTGTTCGCGGATCTCCGGCAGACAGGCGATTGCGGACGACAACGCGCGCAGGTCGCGGCAGTTTGCCGTACCATAGACAATGCGCCCGATCAGCCGTTCCATGTCGAACATCTTTTTGAGTGCATCGGTCAGTGCCGTGCGGGCGATCACGTCGTCGCACAGCGCAGCCACCGCCTGCTGGCGGCGCGTGATATGCAGCGGGTTATACAGCGGCCGCTCCAGCCATTGGCGGAGCAGGCGCGAGCCCATCGCCGTCCGGGTGCGGTCGAGCACCCAGAGCAGCGTGCCTTTTTTCTCTCCCGTGCGCATGGTCTCGCACAGCTCGAGGTTGCGCCGGGCAATCATGTCCAGCTCCATATACTGCCCCTGATGGTAGACCTGCAGATGGTTCAGCGCCCCAAGGCTCGCCTGCTGGGTCTGTTCCAGATAATCCAGCAGGCCGCCGAGGCACTGCACGGTCTGCGGCAGGTCGGTCAGGCCTGCGGCATCAAAATCCTCGACATGGAAGTGCTGCACCACACGCTCGGCTGCCCGCTGCGGGTCAAAGCTCTCCTCCGGCATCGGCTCGATGAGGGCTTCCAGCCGCTCGCGCAGAAAGCCGAGGAAGGATTCCGCGGTCGCTGCCGTGCCGCCAACCAGCACCTCGCGCGGCTCGAAACGGCCCAGCTCGCTGGCGATATCCTGCCAACTGCCCGAGCCGGTGGCATAGACCTCGCCCGTTGTGATGTCCGCAAAGCACACGCCGATGCTTCCCTGCACTGCATAAACGCAGCCAAGGAAGTTGTTGCGGTTCTCATCCAGCATGGAGGCTTCCACGACCGTACCCGGCGTGACACGCCGCACGATCTCGCGCTTGACCAGGCCCTTGGCCTTTTTGGGGTCCTCAACCTGCTCGCAGATGGCGATCTTGTAGCCCTTGCGCACGAGCTTTGCGATATAGCCTTCTGCACTGTGGTACGGTACGCCGCACATGGGCGCGCGCCCCTCCTGCCCGCAGTCGCGGCCGGTGAGGGTCAGTTCCAGCTCGCGGGAGACCAGCTTGGCGTCCTCAAAGAACATCTCATAAAAGTCGCCCAGACGATAAAACAGGATATAATCCTTGTTCTGGTTTTTGATCTCAAAATACTGCTTCATCATGGGCGTGAGTTCTGCCATTTTTGTACCTCTTTCTATATTTTTCGCGCAAACAGGCAGCGAAGTGTCGTCTTTTCGATCTCCGCCTCAATAAATTCACCAATGCGGATATCCTCGCCGCGCACGCAGACAAGCAGGTTGCCTTCAGTGCGTGCGGTAAACGGATAGTCCGGCCCCTTGGCTTCGCCGTCCACCAGCAGGCGCAGGCGCCTGCCCTGATAGGCCGCCTGCCGCTCGGCGACGATCTCATCCTGTGCTTTCAGCAGCCGTTCGAACCGCGCCTGCTTTTCGGCATGGGTTGCGTTGTCCTCATAGGATGCCGCGGGCGTGCCGCTGCGGGGCGAATACAGGAAGGTGAACAGCAGGTCGAACCGCACTTCGCGCACAAGCGCGAGCGTCTGCTCAAAATCTTCTTCGGTCTCGCCCGGGAAGCCGACGATGATATCGCTCGAGAGCGTGATATCCGGCATTTTCTTTCGTGCATCAGCGATCAGCGCTTTGTACTCTTCCGCTGTGTAGCGGCGGTTCATGCGGCGCAGGATCTCGTCGCTGCCCGACTGGAACGGCAGGTGCAGCTGCTTTGCCACCTTTTCGCAGTCCGCCATCGCGTCGAACAGACGGGGGCTCGCGTCCTTGGGGTGGCTGGTCATGAACCGAAGCCAAAAGTCGCCCGGCACCGCGTTCAGGCGGCGCAGCAAATCGGCAAAGTCGATATCCAGCCCTAGATCCTTGCCGTAGGAGTTGACGTTCTGACCCAGCAGGGTGATCTCCTTGTACCCCGCCGCCACCAGCTCGCGCAGTTCCTTTTCGATCTCCTCCGGGCGGCGGCTGCGTTCGCGGCCGCGCACATAGGGCACGATACAGTAGGTGCAGAAGTTGTTACAGCCGTACATGATGGACAGCCACGCCTTTGCACCGCCCGCGCGCAGCACGGGCAGTCCCTCGGCGATGTCGTCCTCGCCGCCGATGTCGAACACGCGCTTTTTCTCGGTCAGCACGCGGTACAGCAGCGACGGGAAGCGCCACAGCGCGTGCGTGCCGAACAGCAGGCTGACCTGCGGGTAGCTTTTCTTGATTTTCTCGACGTTTTTCTCCTGCTGCGCCATGCAGCCGCACAGCGCGATAATCACGTCCGGCCGCTGCTTTTTCAAATGGCTGAGCGCACCGATGTTGCCGAACGCGCGGTCCTCCGCATGCTCGCGCACCGCACAGGTGTTGAACAGGATGAAGTCCGCCGCGTTTATATCATCGGTCATCTCATAACCCATCTCGTGCAGCATGCCGCGGATGCGTTCGGTATCCGCTTCGTTCTGCTGGCAGCCGAAGGTATGGGTATAGGCGCGCAGGCGCTTGTCGCGGATGAGCGATGCGACCGCGTCGATATAGGTAAACTGGTTTTGCAGCTGTTCCTCGGAAACAGTAACTGGGGTGGGCATGGGTTGCCTCCTCTTATCGGAATGGGGTGCCGTCCGCCGTAAACACGTTCATGCGGTGGTACGCGCTGAACGGGATGTCGTATTCCGGCAGATACTGGCGGATCGCCCGGGTCAGGTATTCCGGGCTCATGTTGTTGTTGCCTGCGGCGGTGGTGACCACGGCGACGACCTCGTCCTCGTACTCGGTGATGGTCAGGTCGCGCATCAGGTCTTTCATGTTGACGGTTTTCTCGCCGCGCTTGCTTCTCTTGACGATCTCGACCACCGGGCGGCCGAACAGCGCGCGCACTGCGTCGGCAAAGCCGGCGGGCACCTTGCCCTCAAAGCCCCAGGTGATGCGGTACTGCGACCATTCGATCGCGCCGACCTTCATGCCGCCGTCCTCAAGCGGGTAGATCTCGATCGCGCGCAGGCCTTCCGGG
>USLE01000152.1 GCA_900555465.1 uncultured Butyricicoccus sp. | reverse complement strand
GGTTACAACCGGTCAGACAGCGGCGTGACGGTGGACAGCGTAAAAGACTGGAGATCGGGCAGCCTGATTATCTGGAATGGCCACGGCAACTATACGGATATGTTTAAAGAAAGCTTTATGACCGGCGAGGCATATACACAGTCCGCCGACCAGAAATACCGGAGCGATCTGGATCAGGACCGGCTGATTGTCTGCAGCTCTATGGAGACCTCCGACCGTCTGTCCGTGACCACAAAGTTCTTCGACTACTACTACGATGATGGAGATCTGGATGGTTCGCTGGTGTTCATGGGCGCCTGTCAGAGCTTTTATGATGATTCTCTGGCCGATATCATAACTGAGAAACTGGGCGCTACCTACATCGGAAGCACCAAGAAAATCCAGATCCCATATCTGCATGACATGCTCATCAGCTTTTTGGATCGACTGGATGATAAGGATGAAAACGGCAAGTTCTATACTGCGCAGAATGCGCTGGACTACGCCAAATCCCAGCACTTGCCGATCGATGTGATCGGGGCGATCGGCCTGCAGGGTGCGGAATTGAAGCTGGTCGGCGACGGCAGCTTCGCGCTGGACGCCGGTATCCAATCGCGCACCCTGCGCGTGCTCGACCCGACAGGCACAACCGGTGTCGCCGGCGCTACCGTCAAGCTGTTCGCAGACGGTGTCGGCGGCGAGGCACTGCAGACCGTCACGACCGATGCACAGGGCTACTGCACGCTGAAAGATCTGTCTGACTCCATCTCTTATCGGGTGCAGATTCGGGCGGACGGATACATGCCGAGCGAGTATGACCTGCCGGATGGCGCGTCGCCAACCATCCGCCTGACCGGCATGGGCGCCATGCAGATCACCATCAAAAGCGCAGATGAGCGGCCGCTGACCATGTATGCTGTGACGGTCAAAAACAGCAACGGCACAACAGTATGGGAAGACGACCGGGGGCTGGGCAGCGCGACAAACGAATCCTCGATCACCTTGACAACAAACGAGCTGCCGACCAACGCCGACTATACCATCACAGCCTCGGCCAGCAACTATACTGCTGTTACACAGACCGTGCGCCTGACGGACGAACAGCCGTTTACCGTGGAAATCGAACTGTACCGCGGCGCATACGGCTGCGAGGGTACGGTGGTCGACGACGCGACCGGCCAGCCGCTCCCCGGTATGACAGTCGAGCTGGTCACGAACTCGGGAACGGTCGGCGGCACGACGACAACCGACCAGAACGGTCAATTTGAGGTCATGGGCAGCGCAGGGCTTGCCAAGTATTCCCTTCGCGTTTCGGGCAGCGGATATGAAACATATCTGAACGGCGATTTCCTCTTTGCCCTCAATGAGCCCAGCAATGTCGGCACCATCCGAATGAAGGCTCTGAACACCGAACAGCCCGAAACGCCCGAAACCCCACCCGAGACAGACGGCGATTATACCCTGCTCTATACGGCGGACGATCTTGCGTCCATCTCCGACCAGCCGGGCAACTTCAAGCTGGCCAATGACATTGACGCGACCGATTACTCAATGCATGTTATTTCACAACTGCACGAGGATGCCGTTCTGGACGGCGATGGACACAGCATCAAGATCAACCAGCGTCGTCAGTATTTCGGCGGCCTGATCGAGTATAATTACGGCACGATCCGCAACCTGCATGTCACCGGCACCGCAACATTCGAGGATGAGTCCATGATTTATTTCGGCGGCATTGTGGGATATAATGCAGGACTGATCGAGGATTGCAGCTTTAACGGCACGATCCGCACATCCGGCGGCTTGGACTACAATGACAGCGGTTCTGATGTGGGCGCCATCGGCGGCATCTGCGGCATCAATGAACAGGGAACGGTCCGCGGCTGTACCGTGGATGGAAACATCACATTGGCGCTGGATGATGCCGGCTGGAAGGTCGGCGGCATCTGCGGTTATGCGCGGGGCAATACACAAATCGAGGACTGCATCAACAATGCAGCGGTTTCGGTCGATATAACCGGTTCCGCAGGACACTATGACAGCGCTTATGTGGGCGGCATCTGCGGCTATTGCAGCGGATGGGAAACCGATGAGATCACCCACTGCCTGAACACCGCCTCCATCACGGCGAGTACAACCAACGGCGTGACCTATGCAGCGGGCGTCTGCGCCTGGTCCGGCAGTTCGTACGACTGCGGTAATACCGGCTCCAGCATCTCCGCGGGCTACGGCGGGCAGCTGCCCAACCATGCAAAAAGCCAGGCAAATGCGGTCAGCAGCAGCATGGGAAATGAAGGGTACACAAGCAGCACCATATTGTATGACTCCGAATATGGTACCCGCAGCGCTTCCGCAAGCAAGTTCCTGCAGATCCGCTCAGCGTCGGAGATCCTGTCTATGTGGTCCTGACCGTAAATTGCCAACCCCCATGCAGCAGGAATCCAACCCAAACCCCTTGAATTTCTGCGAAAACCGTAAATTTTCAAATTTCGCGAAGCCCGGCGTATGCAAACGCCGGGTTTCGTTTTTGGGGTGCAGTGCAAGCGCCCCGGAACTGATCGGTGTACTTCAGGCGGCTTTTCTCCGCATCGCAGGGCACACCCTGCTCACACAAATGAAACAAAACCGTAACAAAATTTACATTGACAATCGACAGCTCCGGTAATATAATAAGTACAAATATTGCACAAAGCGATGACAGAGGAAAGTAATCGTTCCAAGTGCGGCTTTCAGGGAGTGTCCGGCTTGACTGGAAACGGACGCAGACGCCGGCACGATGAAGTTCCCTCTTGAGCTGCGGCGCTGAAACCCTTCGCATCAGTAGGCGCCGACGGGACTCCTCCGTTACAGGGATAGGATATAATTTTGTATCCGAAAAAAGTGCGGCATAGTTCTATGCCGAATGTGGGTGGTACCGCGGAACCGTTTGTCTTTCGTCCCTCTTTGTGGATGAAAGGCTTTTTTTATGCTTTTTCTCCGCCGGACAAACGCAAATCCAACCCCATTATCCAAAGGAGAGAACAAAAATGATCATTATTATGAAACAGGGCGCGACCCGCGAGCACGTCGAAGAGCTTTCGAGGCACATCGAACGCTGGAACGTCAAGGCAAACCCGATCTACGGCGCGGGCACGATCGTCATCGGCCTGGTCGGCGACACGGGCGCGGTCGACAAGGACGCGCTGCTGCGCGACCCGCAGGTCGAAAACATCCTCAAGGTACAGGAGCCGTTCAAACTGGCAAACCGCAAGTTTCATCCGGACAACACACAGGTCGAGATCGCGCCGGGCGTTGTTGTGGGCGGCAAAAAGCTGGTCGTGATGGCCGGCCCCTGCTCGGTCGAGAGTGAGGAGCAGATCATCGACGTGGCCAAGCATGTGCAGGCGGATGGCGCGGCCATGCTGCGCGGCGGTGCGTGGAAGCCCCGCTCCTCCCCGTACTCCTTCCAAGGGCTCAAGGCCGAGGGCCTCGAGCTGCTGCACAAGGCGCATGAGGCGACCGGCCTGCCGGTCGTGACCGAGATCACCAACCCCGCGCACATCGACCTGTTCATGGACAAGTGCGACTGCTTCCAGGTCGGCGCGCGCAACATGCAGAACTTCGAACTGCTCAAGGAGCTGGGCCAGACGGATAAGCCCGTCCTGCTCAAGCGCGGCTTCGCGAACACGATGGAGGAGTTCCTGATGTCCGCTGAATACATCATGGCGGGCGGCAACGAGAAGGTCATCCTGTGCGAGCGCGGCATCCGCACCTATGAGAAATACACCCGCAATACGCTGGACATCTCCGCGGTGCCTGTGCTCAAGCGCATGAGCCACCTGCCGGTCGTTGTCGACCCGAGCCACGCGGGCGGTATCTATTGGATGGTCGAGCCGCTGGCCAAGGCCGCGGTCGCCGCGGGTGCGGACGGCCTCATGATCGAGGTGCACAACGACCCGGCGCACGCGCTGTCGGACGGCGCGCAGTCGCTCACCTACGATTCCTTCCACGAGACCATGAACAACCTGCGCGCGGTTGCGCAGGCGGTGGGCAGAGAAATTTAAATATTCGATTGGGGCGTACAGCCCCAATCGAGGGAGACACACCGCGCATCCGCGCGGATGTGTCTCAGGCTTCGTAAAGTTCCGCAATGCGAAACTTTACTCCGCTCTTGTATAAAAGCCACGCACATGTCGCGGCTTTTTATGGAATTGGCCGCTTCGCGGTCAATTCCTGTAAATGCGCAGTTTATCATCAAAGGAGTGTTTCCAGCAGTGCAGACCCTGAGCCTGACGGGCGCGAACGGCGTGTCCGACATTTTGATTGAAACCGGCCTGCTCGCCCGTGCGGGCGCGGCCATCCTCGACACTTTTTCGCCCAGCCGCGTGCACATTGTCACGGATTCGACGGTCGCACCGCTGTACCTCGAAAAGCTGGAGGGACAGCTTTCCCTTCCGGTCTCGCACACGGTCATCCCCGCGGGCGAGGAACACAAGCGGCTGACAACGGTCGAAACCATCTACCACGATATGCTCGCCGCAGGCATGACGCGCAAGGATCTTGTCATCGCGCTCGGCGGCGGCGTGGTGGGCGACATCACAGGCTTTGCCGCCGCAACCTTCCTGCGCGGCGTGTCGCTCTGCCAGATCCCGACCACCCTGCTCGCGCAGGTGGATTCCTCG
>USLE01000151.1 GCA_900555465.1 uncultured Butyricicoccus sp. | reverse complement strand
TACCTTGGTCATGCTGGCCGGGACGCGCGCGACGTCGCCGTTGTAGGAATACAGCTCCTCGCCCGTGTCGCCGTCCATGACAAACGCACTTTCCGCCGCAAAGCTCAGGGCCGAGGCGGTCGGCAGTGCGCCGCAGACGCAGAACGCCGCAATCAGGAATACAGCAAGCAGTCTTTTTTTCAATGAAATTACCCCCTTGTGAATCCCGCCATCCGCGGTGCAGGAAACCGGCATGGCGGACAATAAGATCAATTTTATTTTAGCAAAAGTGCAGCAATAAATAAAGTGGTTTTCATGTAAAAAATTACAAATTGCACAAACCATATCTTGGGGTGCTAATGCTGCGCAAATATTTTATGAACAGATGGTGAATCCTGCCTTTGACCGCTTGACTTTAACTTAGAAAAGTGATTAGATAATATCGTTACGCAAAATGAAATCATAAGACGAGGACTTTAGCATTGAATCTGAACCGTGATACAATGAAAAAACTAATGGGGCTGATCGCCTTTGCGATCCTGCTCTTTGTCGGCCTGCAGAATACACGGCTGGTGTCGTCGGCGCTGCGCTATGTGGCGGGGCTGACCGCGCCCTTTCTGATCGGCGGCTGCATCGCATTTGTGCTCAATGTTCCCATGCGCTTTTTTGAAAACAAGCTGTTTGGCAGCCCCAAGCTGACCCCAAACCGCAAACTGCGCAAAATGAAGCGCGTGCTCAGCCTGATCCTGACCATACTGGTCGTGCTGGGCGTGATCGCGATCGTGCTCTTCATGGTGGTGCCCGAGCTGTACAATTCCTTTAGCGCGATCGGCAGGGAACTGTCACGGGCAGTTGTCCGCTTCCCGCAGTTTCTGGAGGAGGCAGCGGATATGCTTCCCATGTTCGCGACCGAGATCGAGTCCTTCCGTGACAGCTTCATGGATGTGGATTGGAAATCGATCAGCACAATGGTCACAGATTTCCTCCAGCACACGAATTTCCTGTCCAGCACGGTGGATATCGCGACCTCGGTGGTCAGCGGCGTTGCCAATACAATCATCGGCATTGTGTTTGCCATCTACGTCCTGTTTCAAAAGGAAAATCTGGGCCGCCAGTTCCGCCGCCTGTTTTATTCCATTTTCCCGGAAAAGCATGTCGACAAATTCCTTGAGGTCTGCAGCCTGACTTCGGCTTCGTTCAACAGCTTTTTGTCCGGCCAGTGTCTGGAAGCATTCATTCTCGGCATGATGTTCTTCATCAGCATGTCGCTGCTCAACATGCCGTATGCGCTGGTGATCGCCGTGCTGATCGGCGTCACTGCACTGATCCCGATCTTCGGCGCATTCATCGGCTGCTTCGTGGGCGCGTTTTTGATCCTGATCGCCAATCCGATCCAGGCGCTGTGGTTCGTGATCCTGTTCCTGGTGCTGCAGCAGATCGAGGGCAACGTCATCTATCCGCGTGTGGTGGGCAGCTCTGTGGGCCTGCCGTCTATCTGGGTATTGGTCGCCGTCACGTTGGGCGCGAGCCTTGCGGGCGTGCTCGGTATTCTGTTTGCCATCCCGGTCGTCTCGGTCGTGTATACGCTGCTGCGGGAGTATGTCCGCGACCGCATCCGTGAGCGCGGCATCGCAGAGGAAAAAATCCAATAACAGGGAAACCGCCCGGGGCATCTGCTTCGGGCGGTTTTTTATGCTGCTGCGCAATTATAAATAAATCATGAATTTTTGCAGCAAGCCTTGATTTTTCCTGCACTTGGGATTATCATATCATTGTTAGCACTCGGATGGTTAGAGTGCTAATCCCAACAAAAACACAGAGGTGTATGGAATCATGGCAAAAAAGCAGTTTAAAGCGGAATCCAAGCGGCTGCTGGACTTGATGATCAACTCGATCTATACGCACAAGGAGATTTTCCTGCGCGAGCTGATCTCCAACGCATCGGACGCGACGGATAAGCTGTATTACAATGCGATGAAGGAAGGCAAGACCGGCATCACGCGCGACAGCCTGCCGATCGAGCTGACGCTGGATAAAGAAAACCGCAAGTTCATCATCGAGGACCACGGCTGCGGCATGACCGCGGAGGAGCTGGAAAGCAACCTCGGCACGATTGCGCGCTCGGGCTCGCTGGCCTTCAAGAAGGAAAACGAAAACATGGACGATGTGGATATCATCGGCCAGTTCGGCGTAGGCTTTTACGCAGCGTTCATGGTGGCAAGCCATGTGGAGGTCGTATCCCGCGCGCTCGGCAGCGAGCAAGCAAACCGCTGGGAGTCGGACGGTGCGGCCGGCTATACCATCACGCCCTGCGAAAAGGCCGAAAACGGCACCAGGATCACCCTGACCATCAAGGAGAACACGGAGAACGAGAATTACGACGAATTCCTCGAGCCGTACCGCATCCAGTCGCTGGTCAAGAAGTATTCGGACTATATCCGCTACCCGATCAAGATGGATATGACCCACTCCCGCATGAAGGAGAAGCCGGCGGACGCAGGCGACGACTACAAGCCCGAGTGGGAGGAGTACGTCGAGAACGAAACGCTCAACTCGATGGTGCCGATCTGGAAGAAGTCCAAAAAGGAGCTCAAGGACGAGGACTATAACTCGTTCTACACCGGCAAGTTCTATGATTACCAGCCGCCGCTCATGCACATCCACACGAGCGTCGAGGGCGCGGTAACCTATACTGCCATGCTGTTCATCCCGTCCCATGCGCCGATGGATTACTACACCAAGGACTATGAGAAGGGCTTGCAGCTGTACTCGAATGGCGTGCTGATCATGGATAAGTGCGCCGACCTGCTGCCCGACCATTTCAGCTTTGTGCGCGGCATGGTGGACACCGCCGACCTGTCGCTCAACATCTCCCGTGAGATGCTCCAACACGACCGCCACCTCAAGGCGATCGCCCAGAGCCTGGAGAAGAAGATCAAGAGCGAGCTGCTCAAGCTGCAGAAGGATAAGCGCGAGGACTATGAGACCTTCTGGAAGGCATTCGGCCGCCAGATCAAGTACGGCGCTTATGTGCAGTACGGCGCACATAAGGAACTGCTGCAGGATCTGCTGATGTATTATTCCTCCACCGAGGATAAGCTGACAAGCCTCGAGGAATACGTTTCCCGCATGAAGGAAGAGCAGAAGTATATCTACTACGCCTGCGGCGAGACCGTGGACAAGATCAAGCTGCTGCCTGCGATGGAGACGCTGCGCGACAAGGGCTACGAAGTCCTGTGCCTTGACGATAACATCGACGAATTCTGCATCAAAATGCTGGCAAACTATAAGGAGAAGGAGTTCAAGTCCATCGCAGACGCAGATCTTGGTCTGGATACCGAGGACGATAAGGAAGAGATCAAGAAGCTCTCCGAGGAGAACGCAGCATTGCTCACCGCGCTGGGCGAGGCGCTGACCGGCAAGGTCAAAAAGGTCGAGCTGACCAACCGCCTCAAGAGCCATCCCTGCTGCCTGCGTGCCGAGGGACCGGTAACGCTTGAGATGGAGAAGGTGCTCAACCAGCAGGCGCTGGACGACAGCCAGCGCATCCATGCAGAGCGCGTGCTCGAGCTGAATGCGTCGCACCCGATCTTCCAAAAGCTGTGTGCGCTCCAGCAGGAGGGTTCGGACAAGATCAAGACCTATGCGGATATCCTGTATACCCAGGCGCTGCTGATCGAGGGCCTGCCGGTGGACGATCCGGTCGCTTATGCAAACGCAGTATGCGATCTGATCTCGTAACCCATCATCGATTCATCATGCAAAGGAGGTGCGTTCTGTGAAAAAACTGCTATGGATCGTCAATCCCCATGCCGGACGCGGCGCGATGCGCGGCAAAGTGATCGACTGCGTCAATGCGTTCCAGCAGGCAGGGTTCGACGTCACGATCTATATCACGCAGGGCGCACAGGATGCGACCCGCGTTGTGCACGAGCGGGCAGCGGAGTTTGACCGCGTGGTATGTGCCGGCGGCGACGGCACGCTCAACGAAGTGGTGACCGGATTGATGGAGTCCGGTGCGCGCACGCCGCTCGGCTATATCCCGGCCGGCACAACCAACGATTTCGCGTTCAGCCTGGATATCCCCAAGGTCACGGTCGAGGCTGCGGCAGTCGCGGCAGGCAGCAACCTGCGCGCGCTGGATATCGGGCGTTTCAACGATCGGTATTTCAACTATATCGCAGCCTTCGGCGTGTTCACCGAGGTATCCTACGCCACCCCGCAGCAGTCCAAGAACATCTTTGGACGCGCAGCGTATATTTTCGAGGGCGTCAAGGCGCTGACCAACATCAAGCAGCACCATATTCGTGTGGAGAGCAAGGAAATGTCGCTTGAGGACAATTTCATCTACGGCATGGTGTCAAACAGCGTGTCGGTCGGCGGCTTCAAGGCGCTGACGCCGGGCGGGGTAGAGCTGGATGACGGGTTGTACGAGGTGCTGCTTGTCTACCCGATAGAAAACCCGATGGAGCTGCAATGGCTGGTCAACGATCTGCTTACGCACAACACGGAGTCCACGCGGTTTGTCTATTTCCGCACGTCGCGCATCACCTTTGACTCCGAGGGCGAGGTGCCGTGGACGCTGGACGGCGAGTTCGGCGGCGCGACAGCCCATGTAGAGATCACGAATTTCAGCCGCGCCATCACATTTGCGACCGGCGGCGCGAAACCGGCGC
>USLE01000150.1 GCA_900555465.1 uncultured Butyricicoccus sp. | reverse complement strand
CATACGCGCTGGGCGACGCACGGCGAGCCGTCCGACCGCAACTCGCATCCGCATCTCGGCGGCCGCGACGGCAAGGGCAAGGTCGCGGTCGTGCACAACGGCATCATCGAGAACTATAAGGAGCTGCGCGAAAGCCTGGAAGCGCATGGCTACACCTTCCAGTCCGAGACCGACACCGAGACTGTCGCGCATCTGGTGGACTATCTGCACACCGGCAAGCAGGAGGATCTGGCGCAGACCGTGCTGAATGCGGTGCAGCGCATCCGCGGTTCGTACGCGCTGGGCGTGGTGTCGATGGACAATCCGGAGGAAATTGTTGCGGCGCGCCGCGACAACCCGCTGGTCATCGGCATCGGCGAGGGCGAGAACATGATCGCATCCGATATCACCGCGATCATCAGCCGCACCAAGCAGTATATCATCCTGGATGACAACGAGGTCGCGATCATCCGCCCGGACAGCGTCATTGTAATGAACGAGTTCGGCGACGTGGTGGAAAAGACCGTGCAGACGGTCAGCTGGGACCTGTCCGCTGCGGAAAAGGGCGGCTATCAGCACTTCATGCTCAAGGAGATCATGGAGCAGCCCAAGGCGGTCGCGGACACCGTCAAGCCGCGCATTCAGGGCAATTCGGTCGTTTTTGAGGACAACGGCCTGACGGATGAGCGCCTGCGCGAGATCGAAAACATCCACATCATCGGCTGCGGCTCCGCGCTGCACGCCGGCATGGTGGGCAAGCGCGTGATCGAGGCCATGTGCCGCATCCGCTGCACGGCTGAGGTCGCGTCCGAGTTCCGCTATGAAAACCCGATCATCGGCAAAAAGGATATGTGCATCGTCATCAGCCAGTCGGGCGAGACCGCGGACACGCTGGCCGCGATGCGCCTTGCCAAGCAGGCGGGTGCGTTTACGATCGCGGTGGTCAATGTGGTCTCCTCCACGATCGCGCGCGAGGCGGACGGCGTGCTGTACACTTGGGCAGGGCCGGAAATCGCGGTCGCGACGACCAAGGCGTATTCCGCGCAGCTGGCGGCGCTGTATCTGATCTCGGTCAAGATCGCACGGACGCGCGGCCTGATCTCGATCGGCGACGAGCGCGCGCTCTGCGCTGAGCTGCAGCGCCTGCCGGAGTGCATCGAAAAGGCGCTCGAATGTCAGCAGGATATGCAGCGCATTGCGACGCTGTACGCCAACCGGCCGAGCGTGTTCTTCCTCGGCCGCGGGCTGGACTACGCGGCGGCGCTCGAGGCCTCGCTCAAGCTCAAGGAGATCTCCTATATCCATTCCGAGGCCTATGCGGCGGGCGAGCTCAAGCACGGCACGATCTCGCTGATCGAGGAGGGGACGCTGGTTGTTGCGCTCGCGACCCAGCCTGCGCTGTTTGAAAAGACCGTGTCCAACATCCGCGAGGTGGTCGCGCGCGGCGCGAGCGTTGTTCTGGTGACGACGGATGACTTCACCGGCGACGAGTCGGTCTGCCAGCATATCATCCGGCTGCCAAAATGCCTGTATGAATTTTCCGCCTCGCTTTCGATTATTCCCATGCAGCTTTTGGCATACTATGTAGCGGTGGAGCGCAACTGTGACGTCGATAAGCCGCGCAACCTCGCAAAATCAGTTACTGTCGAATAATTTAAAGCCATCTTCGTCAAGTAGCACAAAAAATGGTTGTATCTTTTTGTAGTAAACGGTAAAAATGACAACCATTCCTTGACAAATCTTTAAGTTTCACATATAATGGGTCATGACATGAGAAATGGTAACGAAACGATCCCATCGCCCGAGCTGACCGATGAAGCGCTGTGCCGTCTGGCGCAGCAGGGCAGCGGCGAGGCAATGGAAGATCTGGTCAAGCGGTATACCCGGCTGGTAAAAACCTGTGCGCGCCCGTATTTCCTCGTGGGCGCGGATGAGGAGGACCTCCTGCAGGAGGGCATGCTGGGTCTGATCAAGGCGGTCCGCGAATTCGACGGGAGGAAGGGTTCTCCCTTCGGCGCATTCGCCCGGCTGTGTGTGATGCGGAAAATCTTCTCCGCGGTGCGCGCAGCTGCCGCACGCAAGCACGATCCACTCAACCAATCCATGTCATTCGATCGACCTCTGTTTGAAGACCTTGCGGAATCGCACACCCGGGTTACGGCACCGGTAAGCGACCCTGAATCGCTGGTGATCGGCAATGAGGAGAGGGAAGAGATGATCCGTCGGCTCTACTCGCTCCTGTCTGAATTTGAGGCAAAGGTTTTGACGCTGTTTCTGGACGGCTTATCCTACGGGGAAATGTCCAAAGCGCTGCATAAACCAATCAAATCTGTGGATAATGCCATCCAGCGCATCAAGCGGAAATCGGCAGCCATTAAACCCCATTAGGCGTTGGCAGGCAGCAAAATGCCTGTGCGCAATATAATTTCAGTTTCCCGAGGGAACGGTATCAAAGAGAGGTATAAACCATGTACGAAGACAAGACTTTAGTATGCAAGGAATGCGGCAAGGAATTTGTGTTCACCGCAGGCGAGCAGGAGTTTTACGCAGAGCGCGGCTTCCAGAACGAGCCCCAGCGCTGCAAGGCTTGCCGCGATGCGCGCAAGAACGCGGCCCGCGGCCCGCGTGAGTATTTCACCGCTACCTGTGCTGCTTGCGGCGGCGAAGCTCGCGTTCCGTTCGAGCCGAAATCCGACCGTCCGGTATATTGCAGCGAATGCTTCGCGAAGATGCGTGAGCAGGGCTGATTTTCGTCAGTGTTGATAGAGCGCCCGGCAGGAATCTGCCGGGCGCTATTTTCAGTGTGCTTCGGCTTGGATATCGTATAAAACAGGCGGATTAATTTGTCGACTTTCCATAAAAGATGCCTGTTTGCACCAAGACATGGCAAAATTGGCTGCAAATTTTCAGATAAATGATTGAAATTTGTATAGCAATGCGGTATACTGTATTCAGTTATATATCAAATTATCAGGAGGTCCATCATGGCAGCGATTACGAAAAAGACCACGATTGGCGAGGTTCTCAACCGCAATCTGGATACGGCGAAGTTTTTCATGGAGATCGGCATGCACTGCCTGGGCTGCCCTGCGTCGCAGGGTGAAAGCATCGAGGAAGCCTGCATGGTGCACGGCACCAATGCAGACGAACTGGTTGCCAAGCTCAACGCCTTCCTTGGCGAGTAAGTGAAAAACCGGAGCCGGCAAAAGTTGCCGGCTCTGTTTTTTTGGGTGAAAATATGGAAAGTATGATTTTAACGCCGCGGCTCGCCTGCATCGCCGCGCTGGTGCCGCAGGGTGCGCACCTGGCCGACGTGGGCACCGACCACGGCAAGCTGCCGATCTCGCTGCTGCTCGAGGGACGCATCGCATCCGCGATCGGCTCGGACATCGGTGTGGGGCCGCTCGCGCATGCGGGGCGCAACGCACAGGAACATGGCGTATCGCTGTCCTTGCGGCTCGCACCCGGGCTGGACGCTGTCCGGCCCGAGGAATGTGATACAGTGAGCATCGCCGGCATGGGCGGGCAGACGATCGCGGAGATTTTGCAGGCCGCCCCCTGGACGGCGGACGGCGCGCACCTGCTGCTGTTGCAGCCCATGACAATGGTATACGAGCTGCGGCAGTGGCTGTGGGCGCATGGATATGCGATCGAGCGAGAAACGCTCTGCCGCGAGGACCGGCGGCGCTATGTGGTGCTGTCCGTCCGCGGCGGGGCGTCGGCAAAGCAGGTGCCGCTTCCGCAGTGCGCCGTTTCGTCTGCGCTGCTCTGCACGTCCGGCGCGGCGGACTATTTGCAGCATCTGCTCACACGCGAGCAGCGTGCGCTGACAGGCATGGAACAGGCACGGGACAGGGACGACACGCGCCTTGCAGCGCAGCGCGCGCTGGTACAAGAAATCGAACAGGCATTGGAGGGACTGACATGACAACGGTTCAGGATATTTTGACTTTTTTGGAGGGGTTCACGCCGCCCGCACTCGCAGAGAGCTGGGACAACGTCGGCCTGCTGTGCGGTGACCGCACGCAGGCGGTAACGAACGTGCTGTGCGCGCTCGACGTGACCGAGGCGGTCGTCGCTGAGGCGGCAGAAAAGGGCGCGCAGCTGATCGTCGCGCACCATCCGGCGATTTTCACCTCAGTCAGCCGCGTGACTGCGGATGACGCGACCGGGCGCATCCTGCGGCTGGCGATCAAACACGATATTGCGCTCATCTGCATGCACACCAACGCGGACTGCGCCGAGGGCGGCGTCAATGACGCGCTGGCGTCCGCGCTGTTCCTGACCGAGATCGAAAACATGGAGGCGGGCGAAAACGGCATGCTCGGCCGCGTGGGCGACCTGCCGCGCGAGATGCAGCCGCGCGAGTTTGCGCTGTATGTCAAGGAATGTCTGCGCGCAGGCGGCGTGCGCTTTTGCGACGGCGGCAAGCCGATCCGCCGCGTGGCCGTCGGCGGCGGCGCGTGCGGCAAGCTGATGGACTATGCCATCGCCAAGGGCGCGGACGCCTTTGTGATCGGCGACTGCAGCTACGACCTGATGCAGCGCGCGCAGTCGCTCGGCCTGACACTCGTGGACGCGGGCCATTTCCCGACCGAAAACCCGGTTGCAGCCGTATTTGCCGACCGCATCAGCGCGGCCTTCCCGCAGGTTGAGACAGAGGTCTCGGAGCGCCATGCGGACTGCATCCAATTTGTATAAGGAAGAATCAATATGCC
>USLE01000149.1 GCA_900555465.1 uncultured Butyricicoccus sp. | reverse complement strand
ATGCGCTTTTCGCGGCACACGCGCTCGATCTCGCGGATGGTGGACTCGTCCAGCTCGGCGAACGAGCCGGAGTTGATCGCCTCCAGCCGGCCGAACGCGCCGGTCACCTGCGCAAGCGCCTCGCGGTTGACCCGCAGGTTGTCCTGCTCATCGCGCGACGCATCCAGATGGTAGTCGCAGAATTTGCAGCGCTTCCACGCGCAGCCCCGGCCGCGCAGCAGCACGATTTCGCGCGGGTTTTTGTCCCGGATCACAGAATAACGGGTCAGCTCCACTGTGTTTCCTCCTTGTGGCAAAAAAATAAGGCGTACCAACCGGTACACCATCCAAACCGCGCCGCAGGCGCAATGCAATAGAGAATCAGCATGATGATGCTGATTTTCATAAAAACCGGGGCTTTGCCTCGGTTTTTATACCAGTGCGAAAAAAGTTTCAACAAAGAAGGAACTTTTTTCGCTCCAGACGTGTCCGGGCAACGCCCGGCGCGTCTGATCTTCGTCCAAAGCTGTACGCTTTGGACGAGATAATTCCCGTAGTTTTGTTTATAGACAGGATGGTTCCGAACTGTCTGCTCTTCAGTTGCTTTTCCATTATAACGGATTTCCGCCCAAAGTCAAGCATTTCACCCAAAGTTAAGCATATAGTTATTCTGAAAGCCGGAAAAAGGGGGATTTCCTGTGTGGATGGAAAAGATCGTGTTGCTGAACGACATGGTGCGCGCCTTTGTCTGGGGCGCGCCGATGCTGGTGCTGCTCGTGGGCACGGGCGTGTACTTCACCGCCAAGACCCGCCTGTTCCAGCTGCGGCACATGGGGCTGTGGCTGCGCAAGACGCTTTTGTCCTGTTTTTCGGGCACCGCGCGCCGCAGGAGTGGGAAAAACGCGGTCTCGCCATTCGCGACCATGTGCACCGCCCTCGCCGCCACGGTCGGAACGGGCAACATCGCAGGCGTGGCGACCGCACTGACCATCGGCGGGCCGGGCGCGATCTTCTGGATGTGGGTGTCCGCTTTTTTCGGCATGATGACCGCGTTCGCGGAGAACACGCTCGGCATGCTGTACCGCGAAAAGGGGCTGGACGGCGCGTGGCGCGTCGGGCCCATGCTGTATCTCAAAAAAGGGCTGCACAGCCCCTTTCTCGCGGGGGCGTTCGCGCTGTTCTGCGTGCTCGCCTCGTTCGGCATGGGCAACATGAGCCAGTGCAACTCGATCGCTGCCGGGCTTTCCGGCGTGTTCGGCGTGCCCGAAAGCGTTACCGGGCTGGTGACCGCCGTGCTGCTCGGCGCGGTCATGCTGGGCGGGCTGGCGCGCATCTCCCGGGTGACCGAAACGCTCGTGCCGTTCATGGCGCTGTTTTACATGGGCGGCGCGCTCGCGGTGCTGTGGTGCCGGCGCGCATATCTTCCACAGGCCTGTGGACAGATCCTCGCCGCGGCATTTGACTGGCAGGCGGGCGCGGGCGGCCTCGCGGGCTACGGCATGGCGCGCGCCATCCGCACGGGCGTGTCGCGCGGGGTGTTCTCCAACGAGGCGGGGCTGGGCTCGTCGGTCATGGTGCACACCGCCGCGGACGCGAAAGAGCCATGCGAGCAGGGAATGTGGGCGGTGTTCGAGGTGTTTTTTGACACGATCGTGATGTGCACGGTCACCGCGCTTGTCATCCTGACGAGCGGCGTGTACAACCAAACGCTGTACGGCCTTGCCGCCGGCACGCCGCTCATGGAAAAGCTCGCCACCGGCGCGCAGCTCACCGCCGCGGCGTTTTCGACCGTGTTCGGGCCGCTCGGCGGCGGGTTTGTCGCGGTGTCGCTCGCGCTGTTCGCGTTTTCTACCCTGCTCGGCTGGTCATACTACGGGCAGCGGGCGGCGGAGTACCTGTTCGGCGCGCGCGCCGTGCCGGTTTACAAGGCGCTGTTTGTCGCCGCGGCCGCGGTCGGCTGCACCATGCGGCTGGATCTGGCGTGGGCGCTCTCGGATACCTTCAACGGCCTGATGGCGCTGCCCAACCTGGTGGGCGTGCTCGCGCTGCGCCGCGAGGCGCTGCGCGAATGGCATCGTTACCGCCGGGCGAATCATATTTGACAATTCCCCCCATTTTTGCGCCCTCTTGTCACACAGTTTGCACAAATTTCTGTTTTCCCCTGTCAAAAACCGCTTTTGACCTTGTCAAGCCCCCAAAATACATATAAAATAGAAGGGAATTGCAGGAGCGAGACAGACATCCTGCAAAATTAAGGGGGAATTTGGAATGGATCTAACGGCAACCGCATGGACCCTGCTGCCGCCGATCATCGCGATCGCGCTGGCGCTGATCACCAAGGAGGTCTACTCCTCCCTGCTGATCGGTATTCTGGCGGGCGCCCTGCTGCTCAACGGCTTCAACCCGCTGCACGCGGTCGAGACCACCTTCGAGGTCATGGGCGGCAAGCTGGGGGAAAACATCAATATCTGTATCTTTCTGGTGCTGCTCGGCATTCTGGTTTCGCTGGTCACCAAATCGGGCGCGTCGCGCGCCTACGGCGACTGGGCGGTCAAAACCATCCGGACGCGCCGCGGCGCTGCGTTTGCGACTTCATTCCTCGGCATGTTCATCTTTGTGGATGATTACTTCAACTGCCTGACCGTCGGCACGGTCATGCGCCCGGTGACGGATAAGTACCGCATCACGCGCGCCAAGCTCGCCTATGTCATCGACGCGACGGCCGCGCCCGTGTGCATCATTGCGCCGATCTCGAGCTGGGCGGCGGCGGTCGGCTCCTCGCTGCCCGAGTCGAGCAGCATGGACGGCTTCTCGCTGTTTTTGCAGACCATCCCGATGAATCTGTATGCGCTGCTCACCATTGCGTTCCTGATCTGGCTGATGTGGGCGGATTTTGATTTCGGCTCAATGGCAAAATATGAGCGCGAGCACAAGGACGACGACCTGACCCACATGGAGGAAAACTATGTGGTCGGCGGCGCGGGCAAGGTATATGACCTCATTCTGCCGATCTGCGTGCTGATCGTGCTGTGCATTGCAGGTATGCTGTACACCGGCGGTATTCTGGACGGCGTCGGGATCATCGACGCATTCGCGAACTGCGATTCCTCGACCTCGCTCGTGCTCGGCTCGTTCTTTACGCTGATCTTCACCTTCATCCTGTATATCCCGCGGGGGATCCTGACCTTCGGTCAGTTCTGCGAGGCGTTCACCGAGGGCTTCAAGGCGATGGTGCCCGCCATCCTGATCCTGACGCTCGCGTGGACGCTGTCCGGCGTGTGCTCGGAGGAATATCTCAACATCGGCGGCTTTGTCTCCTCGCTGGTGAACGGCGAATCCATGATCGCCATGCTCATGCCCGCGATCTTCTTCCTGATCGCGCTCGGGCTGGCGTTCGCGACCGGCACCTCCTGGGGCACGTTCGGCATCCTGATCCCGATCGCGGTCGCGGTGTTCGGCGACTCGCCCAACACCATGCTGGTCATGACGGTTGCGGCCTGCCTGTCCGGCGCGGTCTGCGGCGACCATATCTCGCCGATCTCGGACACCACCATCCTCGCCTCTGCGGGCGCGCAGTGCAACCATATGGACCATGTCTCCACCCAGATGCCCTATGCGCTGCTGATCGCGGCCTTCAGCTTTATCGGCTTCCTGATCGGCGGCATTGCGGGCAACGGCTTTGTGGCGCTGGTCGTCGGCGCGGCGCTGCTGATCGCTGCGGTCACAGTGCTGACCATGAAATACGGCAGGCAGCAGGCGAAATAACGGCGCGAAAACACAGTAACCGGCGGCTCCCCCACATGCTGGGGGGGCCTGTTCTGTGACAAAGCGAAAAGGGGAGTATTATGACCACCGACCTTACCGAAGGCAAACCATCCAAAAAGCTGTTCTGGTTCTCGATCCCGCTGCTCTTAAGCGTCGCGTTCCAGCAGCTCTACCAGATGGCCGACTCCATGATCGTCGGCCGCTTCGCCGCCACGCCCGAGTCGGGCGAGCTGGCGCTCGCCGCCGTCGGCGCGAGCTATCCGATCACCCAGCTGTTCGTCGCCGTGGCGACCGGCGTCAACATCGGCACGAGCGTGCTGGTTTCCCAGCTGTTCGGCGCCAGGCGCTACCTGCGCATGAAGACCGCGGTCTCGACCGCGCTCATCACCACCGCGGTGATCGCGCTGCTGCTGACGCTCGTCGGCGCGCTCGCGACCGACAGCATGATGGCCGGTCTGCAGACGCCGGAAAACATCTTTGCCGACGGCGCGCTGTACCTGCGGGTCTATGTGTTCGGCCTGCTGTTCCTGTTCATCTATAACGTGTGCACGGGCATTTTCAACGCGATGGGCGACAGCCGCACCCCGCTGGTCCTGCTCATCCTGTCCTCGGTGAGCAACGTGGTGCTCGACCTGATTTTTGTCGCGGTGTTCCAGTGGGGCGTTGCAGGCGTCGCGTGGGCGACCTTCATCGCGCAGGGCGCCGCGGGCATCCTTGCCTTCCTCCTGCTGCTGCGCCGCCTGCGCACGTTCGACACAGGCGGGCACTTCCTGCTCTTTTCGCCCGATATGCTGCGCCGCCTGACCAATTACGCAGTGCCTTCGATCGCGCAGCAGAGCTTTGTCTCGGTCGGCAACGTCATCATCCAGTATTTCGTCAACCTGTGCGGCGCGACCGTCATCGCGGGCTACTCCGCCGCGACCAAGGTCAATATGTTCGCGCTGACCTGCTGCA
>USLE01000148.1 GCA_900555465.1 uncultured Butyricicoccus sp. | reverse complement strand
CGGTGGCAGGCCACGCATTTGGATTCGTCGACCTGCATTTTCTGGAACTCGGGATCGTAAAAATGCACTTCGTTTGCGCACTGGCGTTCGCAGGCGCGGCAGGCGATGCAGCGGTCATAGTTGCGCACAACCTCATACTGCGGATACAGAAAATCGATAGCCATTAGTTGTTCCCTCCGTCATTCAGATTGACAAGGACAGCCTCGCCGCCGCGGGGCGCCCAGATTTTATCCAGCTCGGGGGAAATGACGCGGATCGCGCATTCCTCGGAGGCGATATAGACCGTTTCGTCCTTCTCGCCGACCACCATGCTCCGCAGCTTGAGGCGGTCGTTGAGCGCCATCAGGCCGCCCTCGAAGCCCACGAGGATGGAAAACGGGCCGGTCACCATCAGGCTTGCAAACGCATTGCGCAGATAGGTCAGGCGCTCGCGCTCGGCCGGCTCCTGTTTTTCGATGGTGGACCAGAATGGCGCCGCGATGACGTTGGCGATCTCGGAATAAGTCAGGCCGAGCTTGCGGCCCAGATAGTCGACAATGTAGGTGATGACCTCGGTATCGGTCAGCAGGTCGCATGAATAGCCGAACATCTCGATAAAGCGGCGGTTCGCGTCATAGGACGAGATCTCACCGTTGTGGACGACCGTGGTGTCCAGCAGCGCGAACGGGTGCGCGCCGCCCCACCAGCCCGGGGTATTGGTCGGATAGCGGCCGTGGCAGGTCCAGGAATAGGCCTCGTAGTTTTCCAGCATGTAGTATTCGCCGACATCCTCCGGGAAGCCGTTGGCCTTGAATACGCCCATGTTTTTGCCCGAGGAGAAGATGTAAGCGCCCTCCAATGTATGGTTGATGCGGATGACAAAGCGGGAGACAAACTCGCGTTCATCCAGCTGGCTGGCGGCCAGCTTGGTGTGCAGCGGGGTGACGAAGTAGCGCCAGATCATGGGCTCATCCGTGATGCGCGGATGCCGGCGCGTCGGGATCTTGGAGAGGTTTACGATGTCGAAATGACGCTCGATCTCCTTTTCGCAGGTCTCCTTGGCGGCCTGTGTGTCGTAGAACACGTGGAATGCGTAGTAATCCGCGTATTCCGGATAGATGCCGTAGCCTGCAAAACCGCCGCCCAGGCCATTGGAGCGGTCGTGCATGGTGCGGATCGACTGGATGATGCGTGTGCCGTCCTCGCGTGCGCCGTCCTTGTGGAAGATACCGGCGATCGCGCAGCCGGCGGGGATGCGGACTTTGCCTTCTTTTTGCAACATGGTGCTTCCTCCTTATATGTGCGCGCTGCGGGGCGCCCGCGGCAGGGCGCCGGCTGGGGGCATGCCTCATTCCGTGAGGCGAAGCTGTGCGCAAACTTAACAAAATAAAAAGGCGCCCGCCGCAGCCGAGGATCGAAATGCCGAAATCCTCAGCTGTGGCGGACGCCTTTGTCCGCTTATTATTTTATAGCAGGCGAAGGGACGTCGTCAAGCGGCAAAAAACGGATTGGCAGGAATTTTTGCAAATTGCATAGAAACGCGCTTTGCAGCATATTAAATTTAAGTAGGTTGTGATAAATCTGCAAAAAATGGAGAAAAGTGTGCAAAACGGGTCTTGACAAAGCAAAAACAGATGGATATAATGCAATGTGTAAACAGCAAAGGCGCTGTGGGAACACAACCCGCAGCGCCTGTTTTATTTTATTTCTTATGTTGACTCAAAAATTAACATAATAAGGAGCGAAGCATTCATGAGCAGAGCAAAGAATGTCCCCGATCTGTTCGGCAGCATGGTCTTTAACGAGACCGTCATGCAGGAGCGTCTTCCCAAGGACGTTTACCGCAAGCTGAAAAAGACCATGCGCGAAGGCACAGCCATTGATCCGGATGTTGCGGCCGTTGTGGCGACCGCGATGAAGGACTGGGCACTGAGCAAGGGCGCGACCCACTACACCCACTGGTTCCAGCCGATGACCGGCGTAACCGCGGAGAAGCATGACTCGTTCATCTCCCCGACCGACAACGGCGGCGTGATGATGGAGTTCTCCGGCAAGGAGCTGATCAAGGGCGAGCCGGATGCTTCCTCGTTCCCGTCCGGCGGCCTGCGTGCGACCTTTGAGGCGCGCGGCTACACCGCATGGGACCCGACGAGCTACGCCTTTGTCAAGGACGGCTCGCTGTACATCCCGACCGCATTCTGCTCGTATAACGGTCAGATTCTGGATAAAAAGACCCCGCTGCTCCGTTCGATGGAGGCGATCAGCAAGCAGGCGTGCCGCGTGCTCAAGCTGTTCGGCAAGGACGTGCGCAACGTGATGGCGACCGTCGGCCCTGAGCAGGAGTATTTCCTGATCGACCGCGACGATTATGCAAAGCGCAAGGACCTGATCTTCACCGGCCGCACGCTGTTCGGTGCGCGTCCCCCCAAGGGACAGGAGATGGAGGACCACTACTTCGGTTCCATCCGTCCGCGTGTTGCGGCTTTCATGCAGGAGCTGGACGAAGAGCTTTGGAAGCTCGGCATTTTCTCCAAGACCAAGCACAACGAGGTTGCCCCGTGCCAGCACGAGATGGCGCCGGTGTTCACAAGCGTCAACATTGCAAGCGACCACAACCAGCTGACGATGGAGGTCATGAAGCGCGTTGCGCAGAAGCACCATTTCATCTGCCTGCTGCACGAAAAGCCGTTCGATGGCATCAACGGCTCGGGTAAGCACAACAACTGGTCGCTGTCGACCGACGCGGGCGAAAACCTGCTCGAGCCGGGCAAGACCCCGAGCGAGAACGCGCAGTTCCTGCTGTTCCTGACCGCGGTCATCAAGGCGGTAGACGAGTATCAGGATCTGCTGCGCATTTCGGTCGCGTCTGCGGGCAACGACCACCGTCTGGGTGCAAACGAAGCGCCGCCGGCGATCGTATCCATGTTTATCGGCGATGAGCTGCAGGCCATCCTGAATGCGATCGAGTCCGGCGAGGACTACACCGAGCGCGTCAAGACCAAGATGGACCTCGGTGTATCCGTTCTGCCGACCATCCCGAAGGACACCACCGACCGCAACCGCACCTCGCCGTTTGCTTTTACCGGCAACAAGTTCGAGTTCCGCATGCTGGGCTCCGCGATCAACATCGCCTGCCCGAATATCATGATCAACACCGCGGTCGCGGAAGAGCTGCGTCAGTTCGCAGACGAGCTGGAGGGCGCGGACGACTTCAAGGAAGCGCTGGTCACCCTCATCCGCCGCGAGATCAAGGCGCACAAGCGCATCATCTTCAACGGCAACGGCTACGACGACGCATGGGTCGTTGAGGCGGAGCAGCGCGGCCTGCACAACCTCAAGTCCACGGCGGAGGCGCTGCCGCACTACACGGATGAGCACAATGTCGAGCTGTTTGCCCGCCACAACGTCTATACCCGCGAGGAGATGGAATCCCGTGAGGAGGCGCTGCTCGAGGAATACTACAAGACCCTGCGCATCGAAGCGCTGACCATGAGCGACATGGTGCGCGAGGAGATCGTCCCGGCGTGCGTCAACTACGAGGGCGACCTGTCGCGCGTGGTCCGCAACAAGAAGGAAGCGGGCATCACGGACGGCATGGAGACCGAGCTGCTCGGCCGCATCTCCGTGCTGACCAAGGAGCTGTACCACAAGTGCGACGATCTGGAGCGCGTGGTCGCGGCGGCGCCGCGTGCGGAGTCCAAGATGCTTGCGAACTACTACCACGACGTCGTGCTGCCTGCGATGGAAGCGGTCCGCATCCCGGCCGACAAGCTCGAGATGCTGGTCGGCAAGAAGTACTGGCCGTTCCCGACGTACTCGGATATTCTGTTCTACGTATAAAACGGCATGGGGACTGGGGTTCGTGAAAACCGTGTCCCAATGCGTTGCGAAAAATCTTTCCGCGCAGGGCGCGGAAGATGAATCATGCGTTAACATATTTTTCATACACAATGGCGTGTGTTTCCTGTAACGGAAGGTACAGGAAACACACGCCATATCCTTTATATTGGGAGGGTATTAAAATGGATACAGGGAACAATGGCTTCATGCTGATTTGCGCAGCGTTGGTGTTCCTCATGACGCCGGGACTTGCCTTTTTCTACGGCGGTCTGGTACGGCGGAAAAATGTCGTCAACACCATGATGGCTTGCGTGGGAATCATGGGCCTTTCGGTAGTGCTGTGGGTGATCTGTGGTTATTCCCTCGCCTTTGGCGCCGATCATGGCGGCATCATCGGCGGACTGGAATATCTGTTCCTCAACGGGCTGGACTTCAGCGATGTCAGCCCCTACGCACCTACGCTTTCGACAATGACCTATGTGGCTTTCCAGATGATGTTTGCGATGATTACGCCGTCGCTCATCACAGGCGCTGTTGCCGGACGGATGCGTTATAAGGCGCTGTTCCTTTTCATTGCGCTTTGGTCGTTTGTCGTCTATTATCCGCTGGCGCATATGGTATGGGGCGCGGGCGGATTTTTGGCGGGCATCGGCTCGGTGGATTTTGCCGGCGGTAATGTGGTTCACATCAGTTCGGGCGTAAGCGGCTTGGTTCTTGCCAAGATGATCGGCCCGCGCAGCGGCGTCGGCCATGCCTCCTACCGGGTGCATAACGTGCCTTTCGTATTCTTGGGTGCGGCCCTGCTGTGGTTCGGCTGGTTCGGCTTTAATGCCGGCTCGGCGCTGGCTGCGGATGGTCTTGCTGCTCACGCTTTTATGACCACTG
>USLE01000147.1 GCA_900555465.1 uncultured Butyricicoccus sp. | reverse complement strand
TATCGTAGCGGCGCACGTCGAAGAACATCGCGTCCATCAGGTTGGTCGCGGACTCGACAGAGGGCGGCTCGCCCGGACGCATCTTCTTGTAGATCTCGATGAGGGCCTCGTCCGAGGTGTGGGCCGGGTCCTTATCCAGCGTTGCGACGATCAGCGGGTCCTCGCCGAACAGCTCCTTGATCTCTGCATCGGTCTTGACGCCGATCGCACGGATAAAGCTCGTGATCGGGATCTTGCGGTTCTTGTCGATGCGGACGTAGAACACGTCGTTGGCGTCGGTCTCGTACTCGAGCCACGCGCCGCGGTACGGGATGACCGTCGCGGAGAGCAGCATTTTGTCCGTCTTGTCATATTCGCGGCCGAAGTAAACGCCGGGCGAACGGACGAGATGGGAGACGATCGCGCGCTCCGCGCCGTTGATGATGAAGGTCGCGGAGTCGGTCATCTTCGGGAAATCGCCCATGAAGATCTCCTGCTCCTTGATCTCACCCGTTTCCTTGTTTCTCAGGCGCATACGGACCTTGAGGGGGGTTGCATATGTGGCGTCGCGCGCCTTGCACTCCTCAATGCTGTACTTGGGCTCCTCGTCCATCGAGTAATCGAGGAAGGAAAGCTCCAGGTTTCCAGTGTAGTCCGTGATGGACGCGGTGTCGGCAAAAACCTCGCGCAGTCCCTCGTCGAGGAACCACTGATAGGACTTTTTCTGCACCTCGATAAGATTGGGCATCTCCAGAATCTCATTGATGCGTGCAAAGCTCTTTCGTGTGGTTTTGCCGTGCTGTACGTCTTTCACCTTCATTTGCTTTGATCACTCCGTTTCTTTCGGCTGTGTTGGTGGTTGATACGCCCGGCGGCGTGGCAAAAATATTGATTTTGGTCTTGCAATCCGCAGCAGACCGTGCTAACATGTAAATAGGAATCGGCCCAAACCGACCGAATTTTGTAAGCGTTTTATTATACCATGTTTTTTCACAATTTGTCAAGGATATTTTTGTATAAAAAGGCAGATGGTTTCCCATCTGCCTTTTGTTTTTATCAAAAAAGAAGGGACAGCACACGTCCCTTCTTTTCTTACAGCTTACAGCACCTTGGAAAGGAAATCCTTGAGGCGCGGGTGTTTCGGGTTGGCGAAAAACTCCTTCGGCTCGTTCTGCTCGACGATGTTGCCGCCGTCCATGAACAGCACGCGGGTGCCAACCTCGCGCGCAAAGCCCATCTCGTGGGTCACGACGACCATCGTCATGCCCTCGTCCGCCAGCTCCTTCATGATCTCGAGCACCTCGCCGACCATCTCCGGGTCGAGCGCCGAGGTCGGCTCGTCAAACAGCATTACGTCCGGGTTCATCGCCAGCGCACGGGCGATCGCGATACGCTGCTGCTGGCCGCCCGAAAGCTGGATCGGGTAGCTGTCCGCCTTGTCCGGCAGGCCGACGCGCTCCAGAAGCTGCATGGCGCGCTTGTCCGCTTCCTCGTCGGTCATGATTTTGAGCTTGACCGGGGCGAGCTTGATATTCTCGCGCACGGTCAGGTGCGGGAAGAGGTTGAACTGCTGGAACACCATACCCATCTTGCGGCGGATCAGGTTGATGTCCGTCTCCCGGCTGGTGATGTTCTGCCCCTCGAAGATGATATCGCCGCTCGTCGGCTCCTCGAGCAGGTTGAGGCAGCGCAGGAAGGTCGATTTGCCCGAGCCGGACGGCCCGATGATAACGACCTTCTCACCTTTTTCGATATGCTCGTTGACGCCCTTGAGCACCTCATGGCTGCCAAAGGCCTTGTGCAAATTTCTAACGTCGATCACTTGCGCGCAGCCTCCTTTCAAAAATACCGAGCAGCTTGGTGAGCACGAGCACGATCACCAGATAGATGACCGCAAGGCTCACATATGCCACCATTGTCTCATATGTATTGGATACAATGATCTGCGCACCCTTGGTCACGTCGTTCAGGCCGATGGTCGTCACGATCGAAGTCTCCTTGACCAGCGTGATCAGCTCGTTGCCGAGCGCAGGCAGGATATTCTTGACCGCCTGCGGGATGATGATGAAGCGCATGGTCTGGCTGTAGTTCAGGCCCAGTGAACGGCCTGCCTCCATCTGGCCGGCGCTGATGGACATGATGCCCGAGCGGACGATCTCCGCCACATAGGCGCCCGAGTTGATGCCGAAGGTAATGATCGCACAGATCAGCGTCTCGGTCTGTCCGCGCGGCGTCATGATAACGAAGCTGGCGATCAGCAGCTGTACCATCATTGGCGTACCGCGGATGATCGTCAAATACAGTTTACAAATTACGTTTGCCAGGTTCAGGATGATGTTCGGCTTTGCGTTGGAACGCCGCGAATCATGCGCCGACCGGATCACCGCGACCAAAACGCCGATGATAACACCCAAAAGCAGCGCGCCCAGCGTTGTCAGCGCGGTCACTTTCAGACCGTTGGTAAAATACCTCCAGTTGTCGTCCATGATAAAAACGCGGTACAGGGAATAAAGCAATTCCTGTAACCATTCCGGCAGTGCCTGTACCATGCCCGGTGCCTGCGCGAGCCATTCGGCCATCCGGCAGCCCTCCTCATTTTATTAAAATGCGCAAGTACAGGGGCGGCAAATGCCGTCCCTGTACGCAGTTTTGTAATCAGCCTTCCGGCGGGATATACTTGTCGATGATGGACTGGATCGTACCGTCGTCCTTGAGCTCCTGCAGCGCAGCGTTGATCTGCTCGAGCAGCTCCGGATTGTCCTTGGAAATGCCGATCGCATATTCCTCAGTAATATACTCGGTGTCCAGAATCTTCAGGCCCTCATTCTGGCTAACGTAGCTCTTGGCCGGCTCGTTGTCGATAACAACGCAGTCGATCTGGCCGTTTTTCAGCGCTTCCACTGCAACCGGGCCGCTGGTGAACTTCTGGACGTTCTCTTCGCCGTAGTCATCCGAGCAGTACAGGTCGCCCGTGGTGCCCTGCTGTACGCCGATCAGCTTGCCCTCAAGGTCGTCAACCGACTGGATGTCCGAATCCTCGGGTACGATAACGACCTGTACGCCGGTCGCATAGGAATCGGTGAAGTTGATCTTTTCCTTACGGTCGTCGGTTACCGTCAGGCCCTCCATAACGATGTCGGCCTGACCAGTCTGTGCCGCAGCGATCGCCGGGTCAAAGTCCATGTCGTTGATTTCCAGCGTCATACCGAGCTTCTCTGCGATCGCAGCAGCGATCTCCGGGTCGATGCCGACGACCTCATCACCCTCGTAGTACTCATACGGCGGGAAGGTCGCGTTGGTCGCCATGCGCAGCACGCCGCCCTCGGTGTTCTCCGCGGTCTCGCTCTGCTGGGTATCCGATCCGGTATCCTCAGTGGCCTGCGTGTTGCCGCCGCCGCATGCAGTCAGCAGCATAGAGCCTGCAAGCACCATGCTCAGCATGGCAATAGACAGTTTCTTCATAGTGTTTCTCTCCTCCCTTAGTACCGGCATCCCAGCCGGCCTTTCAAGCATGTTAATTATTATACAGTGATATGATTGAAAATGCAACCCCATTATCACCGAAAAACGATAAAATTCACCTCCGCTTTTCGTCATATCGCTCATAGGGTGACCATTTTGCCGCGCCCGGCATAGGCTGACAGCGACAAATCCCGTTTGGAGGTTACCGCTATGCCCCGTATCTATCTTTCCCCCTCGACGCAGGAATACAACGCCTATTATGATGGGCAAGGCTCGGAAGAATACTACATGAACCTCATTGCGGACGCGATGGAGCCCTACCTCACCGCGTCCGGCATCGCGTTTACCCGCAACACGCCGGACATGACCGCCGCTTCCTCCATCCGCGCATCCAACGAAGGCACATATGACGCACATATCGCGCTGCACTCCAACGCCGCGCCCGAAAGCCTGTCCGGCCAGCTGCGCGGCGCGGATGTGTATTACGACCCGAACTCCATGCGCAGCGAGCAGCTCGCACAGATCGCCGCCGCGAACCTCAAATCCATCTACCCCGTCCCGACCGATGTGACCACGCGGCCGACCGACTCGCTCGGCGAGGTGACGCGCACGCGCGCGCCTGCGATCCTCTATGAGTTCGCCTACCACGACAATCCCGCGGACGCGGAATGGATCCGCTCGAACATCGACGCGATCGCGCGGGGTGTCGTGCTCTCCCTGACCGAGTATTTCCGCATCCCCTTCGTTGAGCCGCAGCCCATCCAGACCGCGACCGTCGAGGTTTCCTCCGGCAATCTGAATATCCGCTCCGCCCCGTCGCTCGCCGCGCCTGTGGTCGGCAAAGCCCCGGACGGCGCGCAGCTGACCGTGCTCGGGCAGTATGACGGCTGGTATGCGGTGCGCTACGGCGACTATGAAGGCTTCGTCTCAGGCGACTATATTGTGCTCAATTACTAAATTATCCTTTTCCCGTACCCAAAACCCTCGCATTCTGCCAAAACATATCCTTTCCTGTCCTTATTTGGTCTTGCGTTCGCCGTACATTGCATTTATAATAGATTTGTTCGATGCGACAAACGCAAGGAGGTACGAAATTCAGTGTATCAGATTCTGAAAAAGCAGACGCTGAACGCGAACACCAAGCTGATGGTGATCGACGCGCCGCACGTGGCGCGCAAGGCCGAGCCGGGCCAGTTCATCATCCTGCGTGTCAGCGAAGACGGGGAACGCATCCCGCTCACCATCGCGGACTTTGACCGCGAAACCGGTGCGGTCACGATCATCTTCCAGGA
>USLE01000146.1 GCA_900555465.1 uncultured Butyricicoccus sp. | reverse complement strand
GTCGACACCCGTCCGGTCACTGCGGTCGAGGGCGCGGACAAAGTCGCGCGCATTGCGTTCTCCGAGGGCGACCCGCTTGCCGTGGACGGCGTATTCATCGCCTACGGCACGGCAGGCAGCAGCGATTTTGCGCGCAAGCTGGGTGCGCAGCTCGATGGGAACAAGATCAAAATCGACGGCGACATGGCGACCGCCGTCCCCGGGCTGTTCGCTGCGGGCGACTGCACCGGCGGGCTGCTGCAGGTCGCAAAGGCCGTAGCGGACGGCGCGCAGGCCGCAATGAGCGCGGTAAAATTCGTGCGGAAACAATAAATGCAAAAGGCACGGAACGATCCATGCCTTTTCTGTTATCCGAGTGCTACATCCAGCACCATCATCACAAGGAACCCCGCCATCACGCCGAGCGTACCCGGATGCGAGTGCTCGCCGAGGTGGGCTTCCGGGATCAGCTCCTCGACCACGACGTACAGCATCGCCCCTGCCGCCGCGCTGAGCAGCCACGGCATGAACGGCGTCAGCTGCGCCGCCGCGAGCACGACCAGCACGCCGAATATCGGCTCCACAACGCCGGACAGCGCCCCATAGGCGAACGCCCGCCCGCGCGACAGCCCTTCCTGCCGGAGCGGAAGCGCGACCGCCGCACCCTCGGGGAAGTTCTGGATGCCGATGCCGAGCGCCAGTGCACCCGCCGCGGCGATCAGCCCGGCGTCGCCGCTGTGCTGGGCCGCACGCGCAAAGGTCAGGCCGACCGCCATGCCCTCCGGGATGTTGTGCAGCGTGACCGCGAGCACCAGCAGGGTCGAGCGCCGGAACGTAGACGGCAGGCCCTCAGCCTGCGCCGCGCCGCGGTGCAGATGGGGCAGCAGGCCGTCCAGCGCAAGCATGAGCAGGATGCCAAGCACAAAGCCGCCTGCCGCTGGCACCCAGCCGATGCCGCCCGCGGCCTCCGCCTCCTCAATGGCCGGGATGAGCAGGCTCCACACGGATGCCGCGATCATCACCCCGGCTGCAAACCCAAGAAAAATACGCTGCATGGCCTCGCCCGACCGGCGGCGCAGGAAAAACACCATCGCTGCGCCGAGCGATGTCATCAAAAAGGTAAAGCCGGTGCCTGCCGCCGCCCAGATCAGCGCCTGTGTCACAGCGGATCACCCCGCTTTCTCCCCCGCGCAGGGGCGAATAAAGAATATGTCATTGGAATACTCTCCTTTGTTTCAATCAGTTAGTTTATGCTAACATATATTATACTGACATAGTATGTTTTGTCAAGGGACGCCCGGCTGTTAAAATCCGCTGTTCTGTGATATAATCACGGTGGCGCACAAAACCATGTGCTATACTACAAACATAACAGAGGAGGGGATCCTTTATGCCGGTATCCCGTGAAACCGTATTATATTTTGACCCCAAGGGCGGGGCGCAAACCGCCCTGCTGAAATCCATTCTGGTGCGCATGGGCGCGCGCATCAAAAATGTCGCGCCGGACGCTGTCGGGCAGACCATCGGTTATCTGCTCGGCCGCAAGGGCTTTGACGCACGCGAAAACCCGGAGGCCCCCGCGCTCAGCGAGCCGATGCTCGTGCTGGACGGCTTCACCGACAAGCGGCTGGAGATCCTGCTGCGCGAGATGAAGAAAAGCGGCGTCTCCGTGCCGTATAAGGCGGTTGTGACCGAGACCAATCTGGGCTGGATCTTCCACCAGCTGTATGACGAACTCGTCCGCGAGCACGAGGCCATGAGCCAATGACCGAGCGCACCATCCCGGATTTTGACCTAGACCAGATCGCGCGCTCGGGCCAGTGCTTCCGCTTCCGCCCGCTGGGGGAGCGGCACTACGCGCTCGTCGCGGGCGGCCGGTATCTCGAGGTCAGCCAGCAGGGGCAGACCGTGCGCTTCGACTGTCCGGAGGACGAATTCGAGGCCGTCTGGCGGCCGTATTTCGATCTGGACGCGGACTATGGCCGCTACAAAAGCGCGGTCGCGAAGCGGGACAAGTACCTGCAAAGCGCGGTCGCGGCAGGCGGCGGGCTGCGCATCCTGCGGCAGGAGCTTTGGGAGACCATTGTATGCTTCATCATCTCGCAGCAGAACAACATTGCCCGCATCACGAAGTGCGTCGAAAATTTATGTTTGCTTTTTGGCGAAACATGCTATAATAAGAGCAAACAGGTATACAATGCTTTCCCGTCTGCCGAGCGGCTCGCCGCCTGCACGGCGGACGAGCTGGCGCCCATCCGGCTGGGCTACCGCGCGAAGTACATTCTCGCGGCGGCGCGGCAGGTCGCCTCGGGCGAGGTCGATCTGGACGCGGTGCGCCGCATGGACTATGCGCACGCCAAGGCCGAGCTGATGCGGCTGACCGGCGTGGGCGTCAAGGTTGCGGAGTGCATCTGCCTGTTTGCCCTGCATCACATCGACGCCTTCCCGATCGACACCCACATTCGCCAGATGCTGGACGCGCACTATCCGAAGGGCTTCCCGCTCAGGCGGTACAGGGGCTTTGCGGGCGTGATGCAGCAATACGCATTCTATTATGAACTTGTGAAAGACTAAATCCAAAAGGAGAGGATTATCATGGCAGTATTAACGATCACCAAGGACAACTTCCAGAGCGAGGTCATGCAGTCGGACAAGCCGGTTCTGCTCGACTTCTGGGCGAGCTGGTGCGGCCCGTGCCGCATGGTCTCCCCGATCGTGGACGAGATCGCGGAGGAACGCACGGACATCAAGGTCGGCAAGATCAATGTCGACGAGCAGGGCGAGCTGGCACAGCAGTTCGGCGTGATGAGCATCCCGACGCTGGTCGTGATGAAGAACGGCCAGATCGCAAACAAGGCGGTCGGCGCCATGCCCAAGGCAAACATTCTGGCGCTGCTGTAAAAGCATTTTAAAACGGCAAAGGGACATCGCAGATGCGATGTCCCTTTGTTGTTTGGTTGATTACCGCGCCTGCCGTGTGAGCAGGGCGACGCTTTCAACATGGTTCGTCCGCGGGAATAGATCAAACGCCTGCGCCCGCTCGAGCGCATATCCCGCGCCGCACAGCTCCGCGATATCGCGCGCGAGCGTCGCCGGGTCGCACGACACATACACCACCCGCGGCGGGAGCATTTTGAGGATCGCGTCGCGCGCGGTTTCGTCCAGCCCCTTGCGCGGCGGGTCGACCACCAGCACATCGGGCGCAACGCCGCGCTGCGCGAGCTGGCGCGCGGCCTGCCCCGCGTCCGCGCACAGAAATTCCACGTTCGTCATATCGTTGCGCAGCGCGTTGCGCTTCGCGTTCTCAACCGCCTCGGGCACGATCTCCACGCCGATCACCTGCTTTGCCTGCTCCGCGAGCGCCAGCGTGATCGTGCCCGCGCCGCAGTACAGGTCGATCACGGTCTCCTGCCCGGTGAGCCCTGCAAAGTCGAGCGCGCATGCGTACAGCTTTTCGGCCTGCGCGTGGTTGACCTGATAAAACGCCTCGGGCGACAGCAGGAAGGAATGTCCGCACAGTCGGTCCTCCAGCATGGGCTCGCCCCAGAGCACATCGGTTTTGTCGCCCATGATGACATTGTCGCCCCGCTGGTTGTGGCTCAGCAGGATGCCGGTCAGCGAGGGCTCCTGCTCGCGCAGGCGGCGGATCAGCTCGTCCAGCGCGGGCATTTTGTGCGTCGCCGCGATCAGGGTCAGCTGGCTCTCGCCGCTCTTCTCGCCCACGCGGACGTAGATATGCCGCACCGCGCCGCGCTTCGCCGCATAGTCATAGGGCGGCACGTCATAGTCCTGCATCCATGCGCGCACGACCGCTGCAATGCGGTCCGCCTTTTCCGACTGGATGAGGCACCGCTCCACCGGCACGATATCGTGGCTGCGCGGGCGGTAAAACCCGGTGACGATCCTGCCGTCCTTGTCCCGCCCGACCGGGTACTGCGCTTTGTTGCGGTAGTGCTCGGTCGTAGGCGCGCCCGTGATGCCGCGCAGCTTCGCGCCGTCCTGCCCGCCGATGCGGGTGAGCGCATCGCGCACTTTTTTCTCCTTGGCGCGCAGCTCCTCCGCATAGGTGATGTGCTGATAGCAGCAGCCGCCGCACTTGTCCGCCACCGGACAGGCGGGCGCGATGCGCGCCGCGGACGGCACGACCAGTCTTTCCACCCGGCCGAACGCCACGTTCTTTGTCACCTTGACGATGCGCACGTCGCACTGGTCGCCCACCGCCGTGCGCGGCACAAACACCGCCCGGCCCTCGATTTTCGCAAAACCCGTGCCATCCGAGGTGTAGTCGGTGATCTGGCACCGGTAAATTTTATTTTTTACAAGCTCCATTGCAAGCGGCGCTCCTTTTTCGTGTTGTATCTGTATTATATCATGCCTGCGGCACATACTGCAATCGAAAGGAGCGAGGCATATGAGCAGGAAGCGGAAGAAACAGGTGTCCGCGGACATCCCCTTTTCCTTTTTAAACGAGATGGGGCACAACACGCGCGCGATGGATCGGTTTTTCGACCTGCCGCGCGAGACCCGCGAAACCCTGACCGATGCGGTATCCATCGCGGACGACCCGGACGCGCGCACCGAGCAGGCGCTCAAGTCGCTGGCAAACGGCGGCGAGGGCTACTGCGAGAGGTTTTAAAAAAGCGCAAAGCGTCCTTACGGACGCTTTTCTGAGGCTGTCGAAAAACAGTTTTTTCGAACAGCCTCTCAATCGAAACCACGCTTTCGATCGAAGTTCCGATAAAAAGAGGTGCATTGATGCACCTCTTT
>USLE01000145.1 GCA_900555465.1 uncultured Butyricicoccus sp. | reverse complement strand
TCAGCAGCCTGATGCTGACCGTGATCTATCTGGCGTTCCAGCCGCAGATCATCGCCCTGTTCGGCGGCACGGTCAACGAGGAGACCTTTGCCTGCTCCAGGGAATACTTTTTCTATATCAGTTTGGGTATCCCGTTTTATATGTTCGGACAGGCCATGAACCCGATCATCCGTGCGGACGGGAACCCGAAATTCGCAATGGCGTCCACGCTCGCCGGCGCGGTCGCCAACATCATACTTGATCCGGTCTTTATCTTCCTCTTCCACTGGGGCATGATGGGGGCGGCAGTCGCGACCGTGATCGGGCAGATCATCACCGCTGCGCTTGCGGTCTGGTATCTGCGCCGCATGAAGATCATCCAGCCGTCCCAAAAGGATTTCCGGATCGACAGGGAGATCTGCGGCAGGACGCTGCTTTTCGGCGTGACGAGCTTCCTGTCCCAGATCTCGCTCGTGGCGGCGATGGCGGCGATCAACAACATGGTGCGCAAATACGGCGCGCTGAACCCGGTTTTCGGGCAGGCGCAGTATGCCCAGATCCCGATGGCGGTGGTCGGTATCGTGATGAAGTTCTTCCAGATCGTCATTTCCATCGTCGTGGGCATGGCTGCCGGCTGTATCCCGATCGTCGGCTTCAACATGGGCTCGGGCAAAGCCGCCCGCGTCAAGTCGCTCTTTACCCGTCTGCTGCTCGCGGAGGCGGCCGTGGGCGCCGTGGCCTTTGTGCTTGCCGAGTGCTTCCCGCAGCAGCAGATCTCGATTTTCGGCGCAGCCAACGAGAGCAGCTATTATACATCGTTTGCCATCCAGGCGTTCCGCACCTATCTGTGCATGATCGTGCTGGCCTGCGTCAACAAGGCGTGCTTTATCTTTTTGCAGGCAATGGGCAAGGCGGCCGCGTCCACTGCGCTTTCCATGATCCGCGAAGTGGTGTTCGGTGTCGGCTTTGCTTTGCTGCTGCCGGTGTTCTTCGGGCTGGACGGCGTGCTGATCTCGATGCCGGTGTCGGATGTCCTGACCTTTGCCGTTGCGGTTTTCCTCATCTGCCGCACATACAGAGAGCTCAATACCCCTGCTTGTATCGCAGCGGCAAACCGTTTATAATAGAGGCACGGGAGAACGGGCTGGGACGCTATGTACCGGCAGTCAGCAAAGGGGTGGGAGTGTATGCTGCTCAGGCAGATGAAATATTTCGCTGCGGTCGTAGAGTGCCGCAGCTTTACCGAGGCGGCGGCGCAGTGCTATATCTCGCAGTCCGCCATTTCCCAGCAGATTCAGGCGCTGGAACGGGAACTGGGCGCGGAGCTCATCCATCGTGAAAACCGTAAGAATAACTGATGCGAAACCGGTGAAATCCGAATTGCTGTCCAGCCGGGTCGGTCTATAATAGAAAGCAGGTACAGAGGAGGAGACCGATATGAAAAATGTGATGCTACTGACCGGCGCAGGGCAGATCGGCATGGCCATCGCCCGCCGGGTAGGGTACGGCATGAAGATCGTGATCGCAGACAAGAAGGCAGAAAACGCACAGGCAATCTCGAAAACGATGAACGAGGCGGGATTTGATACCGTGGCGGTACAGATGGATCTCGCTTCGCGTGCGTCCATTCAAGCGGCCATCGCCAAGGCGCAGCAGTACGGCCCGATCACCAAGCTGGTGAATGCAGCTGGAGTATCGCCCAGCCAGGCGCCCGTGGACGCGATCCTGAAGGTGGATCTGTACGGCACGGCTGTCCTGCTTGAGGAGGTGGGCAAGGTCATCGCGCCCGGCGGCGTGGGTGTGACCATCTCCAGCCAGTCCGGCCACCGGATGCCCGCGCTCACGCCCGAGGAGGATGCGCTGCTGGCCTGCACACCGGCTGAGGAGCTGCTGCAGCTGGATATGCTCCAGCCGGAGCACATCCGGGATACGCTTCACGCCTACCAGATCGCCAAGCGCTGCAATGAGAAGCGTGTCATGGCCGAGTCGGTGAAATGGGGCGAAAAGGGAGCGCGGCTCAACTCGGTCTCGCCCGGCATCATTGTCACGCCGCTGGCGCTGGATGAATTCAACGGGCCGCGCGGTGATTTCTATAAAAACATGTTTGCCAAATGCCCGGCAGGCCGCCCCGGCACAGCGGATGAGGTGGCGAACGTGGCTGAGCTGCTGATGAGCGACAGGGGCGCGTTCATCACGGGAGCGGATTTCCTGATCGACGGCGGCGCGACCGCTTCCTATTTTTATGGTCCGCTGCGGCCGGAAGGCTGAGCGGTCCGCGCTGATGAAATGGGATAGACCGCTGCCTTTGTGCGTACAGAACAAGGAAGCGTGTTCGCGGCGCACAGCCGGAGTGGATTGAAAACAAGGAAACAGAAAAGGAGCTGACCGCAGTTGCTGCAGGTCAGCTCCTTTGTATCTTTTGCTTTTGAGATTGCACAAGGCATCCGTCCGGCGCGCGCGCTTCAAGCGCAGCCGCAGCTATGATGCGGATAGGGTCAGGCGTTCTCCCATTTCATGCCCGGCTTGCCTGCGCCGATCTCGAAGTGATATTTGACGATGCCCAAATCGATCTTGGAATAAAAGCCCATCCCGGCTTTGGCGGCTACACGGCCACCGCGTAGGACAAAGCGGAATTTCTGCTGGTTCATCGCGGTCGGCGCGAGCAGCGCAGCCTGCACGCCGCTGCGGAACCAGTCGGGCAGCGGGCCGTCCGCCTGCGTCACCTGCTCTATGGTTTTTACCGCGTGCGAGGCGCCCTGATTTTCCCCGTGTCCGAGTGCAATGACAATGCACAGCTTTTCATCCGGCGCGACCGTGTACGCGGTTTTGACCTTGCTGTATGTCATGGCCACCCAGCAGGTGTTCAGCCCGAGCTGCTGCGCCCGGAGCACCAGCCGTTCGCCGTAGTAACCGCATTTTTCATCCAGATCCGGCGCTTTTTTGCCGATCATTGCGATATAGTTCGTCACCCCGCTGAACTTGCCGTAGCGCGCCATCATGCCGGAAAAGGCCTTCGGCTCGTTTGTGACCAGCTGGATGTGCAGGCCGCCCGCCTGGTTGCAGGCGTCGATCTCGGCCTGCAGCGCGTCGATCAGTTCTGCCGCGAGCGGCTGTGCCTTGTACCGGCGCACGCTGTGCCGTGCGCGCATTGCTTCCATCAAATCCATTGTCTGTTCCATGATATCCTCCCGGTTATACTGCGGATGTGCCGCTGCGGTCGGGCAGCTGCTCCATCAGCGCTTTTGCGTGCTCCAACATGCGGATCAGCCGGTTCATCGCCTCGGTATCCGCGTCAAAATAATAGTAGTTTTTGGTCCCTTCCCGGCGCATCTTGAGCAGGCCGGCATCCTTCAGGATCTGGATGTGGTGCGACACCGCAGGGCGGGACAAATGCGTATGCTCGGTGATCGCGCCGACGCGGACGCCGCTGCACTGCTCCATACGCATCATTTCCAGCATCATGTGCTGACGGTTGGCATCGCCCAGCGCAAGCAGGATCTTCTGGCAGCTTTCAAACTCCGCGGCCAGCCGGCGGATGTCCTCACTGTTTACCGGCAAAATGATTTCCTCCTTTGCTTAAACGCTTAAACTATCATATCATATTCGTGTCCATCATGGCACATTGGGAAAGAAAATCGAGACGATTAAGATGCGACGGCAGGCCGGACAAGATGCCTGCCGAACGGCCTTGCGGGAAAGCAGAAATAATACTGGAAAGTGATTGACACAGCGGGAAAAGCGCGTTATACTTCGGTCAAGAGAGACGGATCGTTGATAAACGCCGGGAGGCAGGAAAGTGCGGATTGCGCCTCCCCGCGGTCCGGTCTGACAGATGAAAGAGAGGCAAAAGACTATGCAAAAAGCATTCGGCACCATGCCCGACGGCACCCCCGTAGAGGAGATCACGCTGCAAAAGGGAGCGCTTTCCTGCTCCATCCTGACGTATGGCGGCGCGGTGCGCGCGCTGACCGTGCCCGACCGGGAAGGGAACCCGGTGGATGTGGCGCTGGGGTTTGACACACTGGCAGACTACCGGAAACAGGACAAGTACATCGGCGCTCTGGTGGGCCGGTATGCCAACCGGATCGGCGGTGCTTCCTTTACCCTTGGCGGGACCGAGTACCGCCTCGCGGCAAACAACGGCTCAAACCACCTGCACGGCGGTTTGGCCGGCTTTGACAAGCAGGTTTGGAAGATCGAGGAGCAGACCGACAGCGCCCTGACCCTGTCCCTGTACAGCACGGATGGGCAGGAGGGCTATCCGGGCAATCTGGATGTCCGGGTGACCTATACCCTGACCGAAGAGGGGCTTTCGATCGACTATGTGGCGCAGTGCGACCGGGATACCCAGTGCAACCTGACAAACCACACCTATTTCAACCTCGCCGGCCACGCCAGCGGACCGGTAACCGGGCAGTATATCCAGCTATTTGCTACTTATTATACGCCCGCGGTGCCGGGTTCCATCCCCACGGGCGAGATCGCCCCGGTGGAGGGCACGCCGATGGATCTGCGCAATGGGCTGCCCATTGGCCAGCGTTCGGATGAGGATTTCCCGCAACTCGTGATGGCAGGGGGCTATGACCACAACTGGGTGATCGACGGGGAAGCGGGCACGCTGCGCCGTGCGGCGCGGGCATGGTGTCCAGAGACCGGCATCGCGCTCGAGGCGTGGACCACGCAGCCGGGCGTCCAGTTCTATGCCGGCAATTTCCTCGACGGCTGCCCGGCCGGCAAGGGCGGCGCGCCGTATGACAAGCGCTGGGGCTTCTGTCTGGAAACGCAGCATTTTCCGGATTC
>USLE01000144.1 GCA_900555465.1 uncultured Butyricicoccus sp. | reverse complement strand
CCTCGAGGGTGACGGCCGCATCGCCCGCCAGCCGGCAGGAGCACGCCAGCCGGATGCCCGCGGCAAGGTCGTCCTCGCCCAGCAGGCGGCGCTCAGCCTCGTCGGGCGGCTCGACCGCGCCGGTGATCTGCACGCGGCATTTGCCGCAGGTATGGTTGCCCGCGCAGGGCAGCGCAAACGAGGGCACCGCCTGCCGCAGCAGGTCGCTGACCAGCGCGCCCGCCTCGGCGGACACGGTGCGGCTGGCGCCGCCCATCCTGATTGTCAATTCACACATGTCGGTTCTCCTTTACGGCAGTTTGCATCAGGCAGGTGCTCCCCGTCACGCGGATGCGCGTGCACAGCTTGACCCCGCCCATCAGAATATCGGCAGTCATATCGTTTACCTCCGAGGCAAAGGACAGCTCGCCCGTTGCGCCCTGCGCGCGCAGGCTCTTTTCCGTGCGCTCGCGCAGGCGCTGCTCGGCCCAGCTGACCGCCTCCTCCTCGTCGCCAAAGTAGCGCGGCGGCAGGCCGGCGCACAGCACCTCCCAGTCGCCCTCTGCGCTCTCGTCCGGCGACAGGCCGTGCGGCCGCACCTCGGCCTCGGCCGAGGCTGACATGCGCCCGGTCACGGCGCCCACTGCATTGGCCGTCGCGGCACATTCCGGGATGATACATTCCGCGCCGAGCGCCTTTGCGGCTTCGGGCAGGAACAGATGCACCGGCCCGCCGATGCCCACGAGCGCCGCCGGCGCGCGGAAGGCGTAGCGCAGCAGGCCGTCCCCGCCGGTTTCCCGGTTTTCCCACTGCATCCGCAGCAGCTCGCGCATCCCGTCGTCCAGCCCGTTGCGGCGGAAATAGGGGGAGCTGTGTTCCAGCAGGAGCTGGGAAACGCCGTAGAACACCTCGCGCGAGACCTCGTCATAGATGCGGTCGCAGAAATCCTCGGGCAGCATGCGCAGCGAGTTCGCGGCAAACTGCACCGCAAGCCGGGATGCCTCGCGGCAGTAGCGCGTATAGTCGCCGCGCACGTGCATGACATCGGTCGGCGTCAGCCCGGCGCGCAGGAGGACGCCCGCCTTTTCGAGCAGCCCGGTGTGCAGCTGGTATTTGTCGATCCCGACCGCGTCCGCGGCCTGCTGCAAGCTGAGCGGCCCTTTTTCGAGCGCGCGGCACAGACGGCGGTCGGCCTCCTCGATCGGGAGATGGCGCCAGTCCGCGCGGCCGAGCGTGAGGAACTCGTGCAGCGGCAGGGTATGCGCAGGCACCTCGCGCACCTGCTCGCGCAGCACGGGCAGGATCTGCGGCTCCTGCTCTGCCAGCACGCACAGCGGGATGATGCGGTCCGGCCCAAGGCTGAGCGCGCCGTCCTTGTCCCAGCGGACCGCGCTGTCGCCGCCGAGCGCAAACGAGGTGGAGAACAGGCCCTTGACCATCGTCTTCCACTTGCCCACGCGGATGCCGCCCTCGGCCAGCAGCGGCGCGCTGTTTTCGATCAGCGCCACGTCGGTGGTCGTGCCGCCGATGTCCACGACGACCGCGTTTTCGCGCCCGGTCAGCGCGCTGCCGCCCAGCGCGGAGGCCGCCGGGCCGGAGAGCAGGGTCTCGACCGCGTGCTCCGCCGAATACGCCAGCCCCATCAGGCTGGAATCCGAGCGCACGATCAGCACCTCCGCGTCGATGCCGCGTTCGCGGAACGCGCGCGTGACCGCGGCAATGAAATCCTGCGTGATCGGCAATAGGCCCGCGTTGAGCACCGCGCTCGCCGCGCGCTCCAGGCTGGACAGGCCGGAGAACAGCTCGCTCGCGCACACGACAGGCAGCCCGGTCTTTTCGCGCACGATCTCCGCCGCTTTCTGTTCGAGCACGCCGCCGTTGCGCATACCGTAGATCTCGCAGACCGCGCAGCCCTCCACATCCGCGAACCACTCGCGTGCGTTTGCGCGCAGCGCGTCCCAGTCCGGCTCTTCGATGATCTGGCCGGTGATGGTGGTCTTGCAGGGCAGGTAGCGCACATCATCCGGGTCGGTGAAGCCGTATTCCGCGCCGAAGCGGTCGACGCCGCGGCGGTCAATGCCCATGAGCAGCAGCCGCGTGCGGCGGAACTTGCCCTCCACGCAGGCGTTGGTCGCAAGCGTGGTGGACAGTCCGGCGACCGTGGCCTTGCGGCACAGCGCGGGGTCCAGCCCGTCGAGCGACTCCAGAATGCCGCGCGTCAGGTCGTCATAGGTGGTCAGCGCCTTGTTCTGGCCGAGCACCTTGCCGGTCTCAAAATCATATAAAATGGCGTCCGTACAGGTGCCGCCTGTGTCGATACCGATTGCGAGTTTCATGGCAATGCTTCCTTTCCGCCTGATCTGCCATTATGCTAGGTTTATTATAGCCTCAAAGGCCGCGCGGCGTATAGGAATATCGTCCGCCGGTTTGCACGAAATTGCCATGATTTCGTACAATCGTCCAAAGTTCGCCGCGCGCGCTTGCCCCAGCCGGACGGCGGCAGGTATAATGATATTTGTAAAAAAGCACGAGGGGATGATACCGTATGCGGATTGCCATCATCGGCTGCATGGTGATGAACCGTGAGATCTCACATCTGGTTGCGGACAGCCGCCATGTGGTGCGCGTCTGGTGGCTGCGGCAGGGGCTGCACGATACGCCGGACATCCTGCGCACGGAACTGCAGCTCGCCATCGACGACATCGAGCGGGAAAACGAAAAGCTGCCCGAAAACCTGCGCTTCGAGGCGGTCGTCCTCGCCTACGGCCTGTGCTCGAACGGCGTCATCGGCCTGCGCAGCCGGTCGCTGCCGGTCGTGGTGCCGCGGTGCGACGACTGTATCTCCCTGTTCCTCGGCTCGGCGGACCGCTACCGCGAGCTGTTCCAAAAGCTGCCCGGCGTATACTGGTACAACACGGGCTGGATCGAGCAGGCGTTCACCCCCTCCAAGGAGAACTATGCCCGCCGCCGCGCGGAATACGCGGAGGAATACGGCGAGGAAAATGCAGACTACTTAATGGAGTGCACCAACAACTGGATGGTCAATTACCAGCACTGCGGCTACATCACCTGCCCCTTGGGCGATCGCGAGGGCTGCGAAGCCTATGCCCGTCAGGCCGCCGCGGACTTTGGCTGGGAATTTACCAGGGTCGAAGGCGACATGGGCTATCTGGACGCGCTGGTCAATGGCCCGTGGGACGACGCCCGCTTTTTGACCTGCCCGCCCTACAGCCGGATCGAGGCGGATTTCAGCAACCGCAAATTCCGCAGCGTGCCGTGCGCGCGCGCGGACGCGGCGCCACTGCCGCCCGAAGAGCGGTACCACCCGCCGGTCTGATGTGAAAAAACAAAAACGCGCCCCGCAGGGAAATCCCTGCGGGGCGCTTTTGTCTTTTTCGGTTTTTAAACAACGGGCTGCGCCTGTCTGCAATGGTCGACGAAGATATCCCCGACCGCGTCGAGCTCGCCGAGACCGGTCAGGTGGATCTCCACGCCGTAGCCCTCGCTCTCGAGGCGGCTCTTCCAGCTGTCCTCCTCCTCGCCGGCAAGGTCGTTCTGCGCGTGGTCGCCCGCGACGATCATCAGCGGCGCAAGATGCACGTTCGTGACCTCACGCCTGTTCAGCCGCGCGAGCACATAGTCAAAGTGCGGGAAGCCCTCGACCGTGCCGACGTACACGCGCTCCGCGCCGTGGTAGCGGAAGCAGTTCTCCACCAGCGCATAGGCGGCGTTCGCCGGATGCTCGGTGCCGTGGCCCATGAACACATAGGCCTCGTCGTCCGCAAGGCGCGGCATCTCTTCGAGCAGCGCCGCGGTCAGCCGCAGGTAGTCCTGCGTGTCCCACAGCAGCGGCTCGCCCGCGAGCAGGCGCTCAAACCGGCCGCCGAACGGGCGCAGCTGCTCCATCAGCTTTTCGTATTCCTGCCCGAAAATGACATGCAGGCTCTGGCAGCGCACTTCCTCATAGCCCGCGTCCGCGAGCTGCTCGAGCAGCTCGGCCGGGCTCGGGATGTATACGCCCTCTTCCCTTTCGATCTTGCGCGCCACCATGCGTGAGGTGAACGCGCGGTAAAAGTCATAGCCCGGGAAGGCCGCGCACAGCCGTTCCTCGAGGTTCTCGATCGCGCGGCGCGCGTCCGGGTAGGTCGTGCCGAAGCTGACGACCATCAGTGCCTTTTTGCTCATGTTTTAGAAGCCCTCCCGCTTGACGATTTGATACAGCAGCGCGTTGACGATCGCCGCGGCGACGTTCGAGCCGCCCTTGCGCCCGCGCGCGATGATATACGGCGTGTCCCCGCCGAGAAACAGCTCCTTGGACTCGACCACGTTGACAAACCCGACCGGCACGCCGATCACGAGCGCGGGCGACACCGCGCCCTCCCCGATCAGCTCGTGCAGGCGGATGAGCGCGGTCGGCGCGTTGCCGATCGCAAAGATCAGCGGACCGTCGAGCTTCGCCGCGTGCTCCATCGACACGGTCGCGCGGGTCACGCCGCGCTCTTTGGCCTCGCGCGCAACCTCCTCGTCCGCCATCAGGCACACCGCCCTGCCGCCGAGCTGCGCGAGCGTCCCCTTGCTGATGCCCGCCAGCGCCATGTTGGTGTCGCTCACGATGGTCGCGCCCGCCTCGAGCGCGGCTTTCGCCTGTTCCACTGCATCCGGCGAAAAGCACAGGTTGTCCGCATAGTCAAAATCCGCGCTCGTGTGGATGACCCGCTTGACCACCTCGGCAACGCCGTCCGGGAAAGTGCGGCCGCCCAGCTCCTCCGTGATGATCGCAAAGCTGCGCTTTTCAATGTCCGCGGGCTTCATGTGTCCG
>USLE01000143.1 GCA_900555465.1 uncultured Butyricicoccus sp. | reverse complement strand
GCATAGCAGCCCGCATAGAACCGGGGGGACAGAGCGTATACCTTGTCCGCGGCGAGCAGGCAGTGGTTGAAGCGCTGCTTCCATTCCGGGGGATAGGCATCCGCCTGCCGGTCGAACGGAACCGCGCACAGCAGCTGGATGTGCAATGCCTCGCGCAGACGCAGCACGGACGCCGCGGCCCAAAGGTCAAAGCCGGTGGACATGCCGGAGATAAAGCGCGTGTAGCCGAGCAGGGCTGCTTCGCGCACCGCATGGTCGAGCGAGGCTTCGAGCGTGCGGACGCGGTCGGTATCGTCCGCGCGGAACGGCATTTTTTCGATCCGGTATCCGGAAAAGCAACAGGTTTCGCTGCGCTGGTCAGACATGGCCATCCCTCCAATCAGAACAAATGTTCTATTTCTGTCAGTATACACCCGCTGCGGGCAAAACGCAAGTTGTAAATATGCCGAAAAGCTGGTACAATATCCGTAACAGAAGGTGGGGGAGGAGGATGCCATGAACGGACAGAACCGGGTCGCCTATCTAATCAAGCGCATGGTCTATCGCTACTTTGCGGATGGTATCCCGCAGGCGGCGGCAGAGCTGTCTTATTTTCTGCTGTTTTCCATGTTCCCGCTGCTGATGTTCGTCAACTCGATCCTTGCGCGGCTGGATATTTCGATCGAAGGGATCACCCCTGTGCTGGAGATGCTGCCCCGCACGCTGCGGCAGCTGATCACCACCTATCTCAACCAGCTTTCCGGCACGCCGTCCTTCAGCCCCATGCTGATCGGCATCGGCCTGACGCTGTATTTCCTGTCGCGCGCGGTGCGCTCCATGATGCGCACGGTCAACGACATCTACCATGTCGAGGTATCGCGCGGCATGGTCAAGGATGTGCTGATCTCGCTGGGCATTACGGCGGGGTTTCTGGTGTCGGTCGTATGCAGCTTTGTTCTGGTGGTCGCGGGGCGCGCGCTGATCCGCCTGCTGCCGCAGATCGTCCCGGTGCCGCAGGCGGTGCTGGACGCGACGCATGATGCGAGCTTCTGGGTGATGATCGCGTTTATTTTCCTGTTCCTGATGCTGTTCAACTGCATTGTTCCCAACCTGCACCTCAAGTTCCGTGAGGTGTGGCCCGGGGCGCTGTTTTCACTTGTGGCGTGGATTCTGGTATCGTGGGTGTTTTCGTTTTATGTGGACAACATGGCGCGCTATTCCGTGCTCTACGGCTCGCTGGCGGCGATCATCGTGCTCATGCTGTGGCTGTATATCGTCAGCATCATCCTGCTGATGGGGCCGCAGCTCAATCATACACTGGTGGTCATGCGCCTGTACCGGATGGAGACCGAAAAACACTTCGATTGACGGCGCAGTGCGCAGGAAAATCATATTTTGCTGTTCCCATCCTGCGGGATGAAATAGAAACATAGGAGGACAAGAAAGATGAAAGTAGTAGCAATCAACGGCTCGCCGCGCAAGGGCGGCAACTGTGCGCAGATGCTCGAGGTGCTGGGCAAGGTGCTCGAGCAGGAGGGGATCGAGTTTGAGGTGTGCCAGCCGGGCGCAAAGGTACATCCCTGCATGGCGTGCTATCACTGCCTGGACAATAACACGCTGCGCTGTGTGCAGAACGACGACGGCGTCAACGAGATCATTGAAAAGTGCATTGCCGCGGACGGCATTGTGCTCGCCTCGCCGGTGTACCACGGCGGCATCGCGGGCGGCATGAAGTGCGTGCTCGACCGTCTGATGCTGGCGGCGGGCTGCGGCGACAACCAGCTGCACCACAAGGTCGGCGCTGCGCTGTGCACGCTGCGCCGCACGGGCGGTCTGGAGACCTACCAGCAGCTGATGGCGACCATGAACTGCATGGAAATGGTGCTGGTCACCTCGGATTACTGGAACGCGGTCCACGGCGCGGACCCGGGAGAGGTTCAGCAGGATGTTGAGGGCGTGGAGGTCATCGAGAAGCTCGGCCGCAACATCGCATGGATGCTCAAGGTGATGGACAAGGCGGGCATCGAGCCGCCGGAGACCCATCACCGCACGATGTTTAACTACATCCGATAACTTCGATCGAAAGGCACGCCTTTCGATCGAGCGGGACGCACCGCGGCAGCGCCGCGGATGCGTCCCAAGCTGCGCGAAGTTCCGACAAGCGAAACTTCGCTTCGCACTGGTATAAAAAGGCAGGCGCGTGTCCTGCCTTTTTATGAACCCGGACACAGGTCGTGTCCGGGTTCTTTCTTATGCGCGCGGGGCGCGGACAGGGGAAGGGTGATAAGTACAGATTGCATTATGAAAAAAATATTTTCTAAAATGTAATATATACTTGACATAATGGAAGGGATATCGTATACTGTAGGCACAAAGAGAGGTGAGCGCATGAAAAACAAAAAGCTCAAACTCGCGCGGGTGGAAAAGGATCTGTCGCAGGCCGAGCTGGCGGAAATAGTCGGCGTGACGCGGCAGACCATCGGCCTGATCGAAGCGGGCGGCTATAACCCGACACTCAATCTGTGCATTGCCATCTGCAAGGCGCTGGATAAAACACTGGACCAACTTTTCTGGGAGGAAAACTGAGATGAAACAGATCAGAACATGGGTACAGAACATCAACCGTGAGCGGCAGGAGCAGATGCTGCTGCTGGCTGGCGCTGCTGCAGCTGTCATGCTGCTTTTGTAAGGAGGAGAACAATGAAGCTGTTTCCCAAATCAAAGGATGAGCGGGTGGTCGCCGAGATCAACCGCATCTATAAGATCGGATTTTTCTTTTTGACGTTCGGCATCCTGCTGGATGTGGTGCTGCAGGCAATCGGTATCCGGCTGGAGGGCACGACAATGGGAGATTCGTCGATCAACCTGCTGGAGTTCGGCATCCTGCTGGCTGCGCAGCTCATCACCCTGCTGATGATGAACCGTAAGGGCCTGATGGATGACAACGCCTACGCCGAGGCCGACCGCTATCCGTGGAAGCATTACCTCCTGCAGGGCGTGCTGGCGGGCGCGGGCGCTGCTGCTGTGGTGTGCGTAATACAGTTTTTCAGCGGTGCGGCTTGGGCGTCCATGAGTGTGCCGTATATCCTGCTGGTTTTTGCAGCGCAGCTGATGTTCATGGTGCCGATCACAACCGTGCTTGTGCTGCTGCTGACCTATGTATCCTTCCGGTATGCGGCAAAGCGCCGCCGCGATACGATGGAGGAGCAAACCGGGGACGATTGAGCATAGTTCACAAAAATTCACAGTTTTTTTACAGGATGTTACCGAATTGTCGTTGAAGCCCTGCACCTTTCCAGATAAAATATACTTATGGGATAGTATATTTTATCTGGAAAGGGAGGAGACAAGGTGACGATGGAAAAGAATGTTTTACAGATTACGCCGCGCGTGGAAGCGCTGGCAGAGCTGTGCCGTCAGCATGACAAGATCGACAGCCAGCTGTATAAAGAATTTGATGTCAAACGCGGCCTGCGCGACTTAAACGGCGAAGGCGTGCTCGCGGGGCTGACCAATATATCGGATATCATCTCCAAAAAAGAAGTGGACGGCAAGCTCGTGCCGTGCGACGGCGAGCTGTACTATCGCGGCATCCGGATCAATGAGCTCGTGCAGGGCTTTATGAAAGATGGCCGCAAGGGCTATGAGGAGGTCGCCTATCTGCTGCTGTTCGGCGAACTGCCGGACGCCAAGCGGCTGAGCGAGTTCAAAAACCTGCTGGCGCAGGGGCGCACACTGCCGACCAACTTTACGCGCGACGTGATTATGAAGGCGCCTACGCGCGATATGATGAACAGCCTGTCGCGCAGTGTGCTCACGCTGGCCTCTTATGACAACAATGCGGACGATATCAGCCTGCCCAACGTGCTGCGCCAGTGCCTGATGCTGATTTCGGTATTCCCCATGCTGGCGGTATATTCCTACCATGCGTACAACCATTACGAATGCGGCGGCAGCATGTACATCCACTACCCGTCGGACAGCCTGTCCACCGCGTCCAACTTCCTGCGCATGCTCCGTCCGGACATGCAGTATACGCCGCTCGAGGCGACCGTACTCGACCTGGCGCTGGTGCTGCACATGGAGCACGGCGGCGGCAACAACTCGTCGTTCACCACGCACGTGGTCACCTCGTCCGGCACGGATACCTATTCCGCGATTTCGGCCGCGCTCGGCTCGCTCAAGGGCCCCAAGCACGGCGGCGCGAACTATAAGGTCGTGCAGATGTTTGAGGACATCAAAAAGAACGTCACCGACACGGCAGACGAAGAGGCGGTTGCGGACTATCTGGGACGCATGCTCCGCCGCGAGGTATTCGACCACAAGGGTCTGATCTATGGTCTGGGCCACGCGGTCTACTCGATCTCCGATCCGCGTGCGCAGGTGTTCAAATCGTTCGTCGGCCAGCTCGCCCACGAAAAGGGCAGGGATGCGGACTTCGCGCTGTATACACTGGTCGACCGCCTCGCGCCCGAGGTCATCGCAAAGGAGCGGCATATCTACAAGGGCGTTTCTGCGAACGTGGATTTCTATTCCGGCTTTGTGTACTCCATGCTCGGCCTGCCGCCCGAACTGTATACACCGGTGTTTGCGATCGCGCGTATCGTGGGCTGGAGCGCGCACCGGCTGGAGGAGCTGGTCAACACGGACAAGATCATCCGCCCGGCTTACCGCTGCGTGCAGCCCGCAGCAGGGTATGTGTCCCTCAAGGACCGGTAAAGAATCAGACAAAGCGCAGGCACGGCCTGCGCTTTGTGTCATAAAAGGAAAATCAGGAGGGAAAGCGGCATGAAAACGATCGGTTTTATCGGCGTGGGCGTGATGGGGCGTCCGATGGTAAAGAA
>USLE01000142.1 GCA_900555465.1 uncultured Butyricicoccus sp. | reverse complement strand
CGCGTACTCCGCCCGGTCAGGTACGGCGAGTTCTGCCGCGCCGGAGGGTGTCGGCGCACGCAGGTCGGCGACAAAGTCCGCGATGGTCACGTCCGGTTCGTGGCCGACCGCCGAGATCACCGGGATATCCGAGTCGTAGATCGCCCGCGCAACCACTTCCTCATTAAACGCCCACAGGTCCTCCATCGAGCCGCCGCCGCGGCCGCACAGGATCACGTCCGCCTCGCCGATGGCATTTGCCAGCATGATCGCCTGTGCAATGCTCTCCGCCGCGCCCTGCCCCTGCACCTGCGCGGGGTACAGCGTGACTTTGGCAAGCGGCCAGCGCCGCCCCAGAATACGGATCATATCGCGCACCGCCGCGCCGGTCGGCGAGGTGACGAGCGCAATGCGCTGCGGACAGGTTGGGATGGGCTTTTTGTGCGCCGGGTCGAACAGGCCCTCAGCCTGCAATTTGCGTTTGAGCTGCTCAAACGCGAGGCTCAAAGCGCCCGCGCCGTCCGGTATGACCTCGGAAATATAAAGCTGCACCTGCCCGGTGCGCGGGAACGAGCTGACGCGTGCCCGCACGATCACCTTCATGCCGTTTTCCAGCCGGAATTTGAGCCGCAGGGCGTCCGACCGGAACATGACCGCGTTGATCGACGCGCCCTCGTCCTTGAGCGTCATATAATGATGGCCGGACGAGTGCGCCTTGTAGTTGGAGATCTCGCCCTGCACGAGCAGGTTGCGGTAGCCGGGCACTGCGTCCAGCAGATCCTTGATCTCGTTGTTCAGTCTGGTAACAGAATATACCGTACTCACTGCTTATTCCTTTCATAAAGCCGCGCGGCGAGCACTGCCACGCCGACTGCATTATCGCCCGACAGCACCGGCTCTGCAAAGCTGACCGCATCGCCGAACGCTGCGCGCATGCGCGCGCGGATGACCTCGCTCGCCATCACGCCGCCCGCGCACAGGATCGGGCAGTCGTACTGCTGTTTGGCCTGCTCGGTCGCCCTGACGACTGCGTTTGCCACGGTTTCGAGCGTAAACCGCGCCATCTGCGCGGGCTCGGCAGACTTAAACTTGTTTTCCACCTGGTTCTGCATACCCGAGAGCGAGAACCGGCAGTCCGCCACCTTGGGGCGGTAGCCCTTTTCCGGCCCGGCCTCGAGCGCGAGCCTGTCCAGCGCCGCGCCCGACGGGAACGGCAGACCGAGCAGCGCGCCCGCGCGGTCGATCAGCTGGCCGGCGGCGAGGTCGGTCGTGCCGCCGATGCAGGTGCAGTCCGGCAGGCCGTCCGCACCCGCCTGCACGAGCAGCAGCTCGCTCGTGCCGCCCGACAGGTGCCATGCAAGGAAGGTCCGGTCCAGCAGCTCCAGCTTCCCGGCGCTCAGCGCGGCCGCCGCGATATGCCCCTGCTGGTGCGACACCGCATAAAGCGGCACAGATAGCAAATGCGCCGCGCTGCGCGCGACGCTCTCCCCCGCCAAAAAGCAGGGCATATACGAACCCTCGACCGCGCGCGGACGGGTGCTCACGCCAATGGCGCGCACCTCGCCCTGCTGCGGCAGGGCTTCGATTTTCTCATGCAGGCGCACGGTATGCTGGAACAGAGCGTCCGACTGGCGCAGGCCGATCGCGCCCTCGGGCACGGTCAGCAGGCCGCCCTCGTTGCGCCATGCGCCGCTCGCCGCGTCATACACCGCGGCCGAGGTGCGGTAATTCGAGGTATCGATCCCCAGAAAGCGCTCAGGCATTGCCTTCCTCCACTTTGGGCTCGTCCTTTTTCTCGGCAGGCGCAGCCTGCGGGAACTCCGCGCGCGCGACCGCGCCGAGCACGCCGTTGATGAAGGATGCAGCCTCTTCCGCATCGTACACCTTGGCCAGCTCCACCGCCTCGTTGATCGCAACGCGGACCGGTACGTCGTCCACATAGCGCATCTCGTAGATCGCCAGACGCAGCACCGCCGTCGTCATGCGAGACAGGCGGCTGAGCTTCCAGCCCTTTGCATAGGTCTCGATGGTCTGGTCGAGTTCGTCCAGATGACCGGCGACGCCCTTTACCACCGACCGGATGTACTCTGTCTGCTGCTCGGACAGCTTGCCCGCGTACAGCGCGATATCCCCGCTGATCGAGGCCATGATGCTTTCGTCCAGGCGCTCGTTCAGGTTCTCGTCCTCGAACTGCTGAAAGCCCATCTCAAAGATCAGGTGCAGGGCGATCTCTCTTGCTTTTGTTCTGCTCATCACACTCACGGCGGCAGGTTCCTCCCCATTGTCTATGAATACGATTTATTTTATCCTATTTTCGCCAAAAGCGCAAGCGGATATTCGACCGAAAGCGCCTTTGCACCAAAGAAAAACGGCACGAATGCAAACTCGTGCCGTTTTGTGTGTGGTTTTTATTCCTCCGGGTCTGCCTCCGGCGCCTTTGCAGCCGGGGCCGGCTCCTCTGCGGCCGGGGCGGGCGTAAAGGTCACGCCGCCGACATGGACATTGATCTCGGTCACCTTGAGGCCGGTCATGGACTCAACCGCGTTCTTGACGTTCTCCTGCACCTGCTTTGCGACCTCGCAGATGTTATGGCCGAACAGGGCAAGGAAGCCGATCTCGATCTTGACCGTATCCTCGTCGCCCAGCTCGATGCGAACGCCCTTGGACAGGTTCTTTTTGCTCAGGAAGTTGACGATGTCGCTCGTCAAAGTGGAATACAGGCCGCTGACGCCGGCAGTCTCCGAGGTGGCAAGCGCTGCGATCGACGCGACGACGTCCTCGGAAATCCGGATGGAGCCCTGGTCGCTCTCGGTCGACCAATATTCTTTATGATCCGCCATAGTGCTCACTCTCCTTTATCTATACGGATTATAGCACAGTTTCGGCAAAATGCAAAGCAAAAATACGCCGCCGCATGCCGCAGCGCAGGTCATGACGCCTCGACGATCTTGATCTGCCCCGCGGTCACCCCGGTCTCGGACACCACGATATCCTTGATTACGGTCACATCGGTCGCCTGCAGGCCGCCCTCGGGCGGCGCAACGACCACATTGACGCTTTCATCCCCGATCATCACAACCGAATCCTCATAGCCCTTGGCGCGGATCATGCTTTCGATGTTGGCCTCTGCGACCGAGTCCTCCGCCAGCGCGGAGATCTGCGCCGCGGCCTCGTCCTTTGCAGTCTGGTCCGCCTGCTCGCTCTCGGACAGCTCCTTCAGCGTGCTGACCGCCTCGTCGCGCGCCTGCTCGCGCGACAGCCGCGAGGAGGCGAAGTAGTCGCCGCTCTCCGCCGTGCCCGACGCATCCGCGCCGGTCTCCGCACTATCCGGGTCGGTCTGTTCGGCAACCAGCAGTTCGTCCGGTGCGCCGACATAGCTCCAGTTCAGATAGACCGCCACACAAAGCAGCAGTGCGATCACACCATAGACCGCCCCGCGTTTCTTGATTTTTTTCATTTCTGCTCGCCCTCCTGTATATGGTTACTACGTTTTATGAATCAGCGGCCATTTTCAGAACCGTAACTTTGTCCGAACCGATGCCGCACACCGTGCTCACCGCCTGCGTCACCGCCAGCCGCACCTGCGCATTGTCCGCGCCGTCGCACAGCACGACCGCCCCGCGGAAGGTCGGCAGCAGGCTCTTGACCGTCACCGGCTTTTCCCCGCGGCTGCCGTCCGCGATCACGGTCAGGTCGCTTTCATAGCTCTGGCTGCTCCCGCTCGTCTGCCGGGTGTTGACCGCATAGACCGCCTCCTCGGTCTGCTCGAGCGAGAGCATCAGCTCCACGCGGCCCACACCCTCGATCGCCGCGAGCTTGGCATTCAAATCCTCTTCAAAGGCGGTGAGGGAAAAGCCCTCCTCGGACACCGGTGCAGCATCCGGCTCCGCCGCCGTTTCCAGCTGCTGCCGGCCGCCAAACAGCCCGCCCGAGGCGAGCAGCAGCACGCCCGCGAGCAGACAGGAGCTGATTGCAAAATGAAAAAACCTGACCTTGCATTTTTTCGCGAGCTGGGGGACAAAATGCTGCCGCTGGTGCACAAGTACCGCGCGCTGCTGATCGTGCTGCTCGCGGGTACGCCGCACTCCTCGGTCAAAAGCGCCTGCAGCTCGTGCAGACGCGTGGCGTCCGTCCCGCCGTAATACACGGTCACGCGGTCGATCTGCAATATGCCGTCCGCGTCGTTTGCCATCGTGACCTTCACCGAGCAGTCGAACCCCTCCTGCTCCGCGCGCTGCTCGACCGCGCGGGCGATCGTCGCCGCGACCGTGCTCATCGCGGTCTGTGCATTCTGTTCCCGGATTGCGTCGATATCCTCCTGCGAGGCGCCCGTCCAGCCCTCCCACGAAAGCAGGGACAGCCCGGAGAGCGGCTGCAGCAGCGCCAGCAGCAGGAGCAGCCCGGCCGCCATTTTGACGATCTCGCGCAGCGCGCCGCCGCCCACTACGCGCAGCGCGACCGCGGACGCCGCGCCCGCCAGCGTGACCCGCAGCAAAATTGTCTGGAATAATTCGGTCATATCGGTTTCACCATTGCAACCACATAAACAAGCTCAAGATACAGGACCAGGCAGCAGGTGCTGAGCATGCCGAGCAGCAGGCCGAACCCGGTCCCCACGCCCTCGAGCATCTGCCGCAGGCTGCCCGAGCACAGCGGCGACAGCACCGCCGCCCCCGCCTTATAGCACAGGTAGCTCGCGCCCGCGCGCAGAAACGGCACCAGGCAGATCGCGGTGACGCACAGCATCCCGAAAACGCCGATCGAGTTTTTGAGAAGGGATGCACCGGACAGGACCGTCTCGGTCGCGTCCGAGATCACCCCGCCGACCACGGGCACCACGCCCGAGACCGCGAATTTCGCCGTTT
>USLE01000141.1 GCA_900555465.1 uncultured Butyricicoccus sp. | reverse complement strand
TCTCTGGAGTTACAAAAGCTCTACAAGAAGCTGCTGACCAGCGGGAGGATTGACCGAATCGAGAGCAAGAAACAGAGAAAGGGCCTGAGCCCCAAGACGGTGCGGAACATCCACCAGATCATTGCCTCTGCCATGAAGCTGGCAAAGGAGCAGAAAATCATCGCCAGTGATCCCACCGAGGGCTGCGCCCTGCCGAAGCTGGAACACAAGGAGATGAAAACACTGCCTATCGAACAGTTGACCTCCTTCCTGAGAGAAGCAAAAGACAGCGGGGTATTCGAGATGTACTATGTGGAACTGGCAACTGGCCTTCGACGGGGAGAGTTGCTCGGCCTCAAATGGGAGGACATCGATTTCGAACATGGTAACCTCCGGGTGAAGCGGCAAATCGCCCGGATCGACGGCGAGGTGGTGGAAGCTCCGCTCAAGACGAAAAACGCCTACCGGACGCTGCCCCTGGCAGAGGACACGATAGCTGTCCTAAAACAGCAGAAGAAAAAAGTCGGCAGCAGCCACTGGGTATTCCCCTCGCCTACTGGCGGCCCAATCTCTCCGGACAGCGTGCTCCACATGCTCCATCGGGTGCTGAAACGGGCGGGACTGCCCAAGGTCCGGTTCCACGACCTCCGGCATACCTTCGCAACACTGGCCCTTCAGAACGGGGTGGACATCAAGACGGTGTCCGGGATGCTGGGCCACTTCTCGGCAGGGTTCACCCTGGACACCTACGCCCACGTGACTACGGCAGCCCAGAAAGAGGCGGCCAAGGACATGGAAAGAGTTCTGACGGCAGCGTTGTAAATTCCCCAAAATCTCTCCCAAAAGCAAGAGGACCCAGAGGCGGAAACACCGCCTCCGGGCCGACTTTTTGACCCGTCTGGGTCACGGTTTGGGTCACCTCGGTGTCCAGGAAATGGGGACGTCCGAAAAAGTTGCAAAAGTGAAAGAAAAGCACCGCTTTCCGGCTGGAAAGCGGTGCTTTTATGGTTGCGGGGGCTGGACTTGAACCAACGACCTCCGGGTTATGAGCCCGACGAGCTACCAACTGCTCTACCCCGCGATATAATGCCTTTTCTTAAGGTGCTTATATACTATACCACGGAACACGGTCATTGTCAAGAGTAAATAAAGATAATCCTGCGGTAAATTTATTTCTATTGCATGGACTCGCCAGTTTCAGCGGCGTCGGTCAGCTCGAACCAGAAAACGATGCCACCCTCCACGTTTTCTGCGCCGCAGCTGCCGTGCAGCGTGTCCGCGATGGCGCGCACCAGCGAAAGGCCTATGCCGGTGCCGCCGGCTTCGCGTGTGCGCGCGCGGTCGGTGCGGTAGAATTTCTCCCAGATTTTGGGCAGTTCCTCCTCGGGCAGGCCGTTGCCCTCATTGAATACGGTCAGGCGCACGCGGCTTCCCGTGCGCACGGCGGAGATCTCGATTCGGCCGCCGTCCACCGTATACCGGATGGCGTTGGACAGGTAGTTCATCAGCACCTGATCGAGCAGGTCGCCGTCCGTGCGGACCGTGACATGGGTGTTGTCATATTCCACGGTCAGGCCACGGCTTTCGCACAACACGGCGGTCTTGCGGACCGCCTCTGCGCAGAGCGCATGCAGGTCGACGTCCTCGGCGTAGGTCTGCTCCGCGCCCAGCTCGAGGCGGGACAGGCTGAGCAGCTGCATGACCAGCTTGTTCATGTGGTCGGCTTCATCCGCGATGGTATCGCAGTAGTATTTGCGGTCCTCGGGGTCGTCCGCCACGCCGGCGGTCAGGCCTTCGGCATAGCCCTGAATAAGCGCGATCGGCGTTTTCAACTCGTGCGAGACGTTGACGATAAACTCCTGCCGCATGTTGTCGATGCGTTCTTTTTCTTCGATCTCCTGCGCGAGCTGATCGTTGGACTGCTTCAGCTCACGGATGGTCTGCTCGAGATAGGCGGAAAGCCGGTTGAGCGACTGGCCGAGCTGCGCGATCTCGTCCCCTTCGTGTTTACCGAAACCGGTATATTTGGTGGAGAAATCCAGCTCGCTCATGCGGTCGGCAAGGCCTGCCATCGAGATCAGCGGCCGGGTGAACTGGCGCGAGATGAAGTAGCCGCAGATCAGGCAGATCAGCAGCGCGCAGCCGCCTGCAATGACCAGAAACACCAGATTGAGCGAGGAATTCTGCTCGATATAGGCATATGGCATATAGGCGAACAGGCACTTCTCCGCGTTTTCATCCAGCGCACCGGCAAGGCACAGATACTGGTCGTTGTCCCACAGCTTGACGTTCAGGAACTGGTATTTGCGGGCGGTGAGCGCGTCCCAGTCGAGGTTCTGCGCAATGGACTGCAGGATGACATAGCCGCGCCGCTGCTGCTCAAGCAGATCAAGGTCGGGCAGCTGGAAGGGGTTCTGCGCGCCGGCGCCGCCGTCTTCCGTGCTGTCCGGTGTGAAGAAAGAAGCGTATTCTACGGTACCGTTCGAGCAGACCACGGCCAGACGGATGGCAGACTGGCTCTCGTAGTTGTCCAGCACGGTCGCAATGCCTTCCACACTGCCGTCATAGCTGCTGCGGATGCCCTGGTACGCATCGCGCAGCTCGTTGCGGCGCATCATCATATAATAGTCCTGATAAAAGAACACGTTGAGCAGCAGGAGCACGCCGATAAAGACCAGCGCAACTGCGCTGATCGCCACAAAGAACTTGAAGCGGATCGAACGGCGTTTCATCCTCATCCCTCAAACCGATAGCCGTAGCCACGCACGGTCTCGATCATCGAGCCGCAGTCACCGAGCTTGGCGCGCAGTTTTTTAACGTGCGTATCCACTGTGCGCAGGTCGCCGAAATAGTCATAGCCCCAGACTGCGTTCAAAATGCTCTCGCGGGAAAGGGCGATCGAGCGGTTATTTTTGAAATAGATCAGCAGCTCGTATTCCTTGGGCGTCAGGTCGACCGGCTTGCCGGCGACCAGCACCTCGCGGCGAAGCTCGTTGATCGAGAGCTGGCCGAGCTGTTCGACCGGCGCAGCGGTGCGCCCCTCGCGCTTGAGCAGCGTGCGCACGCGCGCGGCCAGCACGATGGGGGAGAAGGGTTTGGTCACATAATCGTCCGCGCCTTCCTCCAGTCCGCGGACCTGATCCGCGTCCTCGGCGCGGGCGGTCAGCATCATGACCGGCAAGTGCTTGTCCCCGCGCTCCTGGCTGCGCAGCTCGCGCAGCACCTCGAACCCGTCCATGCCGGGCATCATCACGTCGAGTATCGCAAGGTCCAGCCCGGGACGGCGGTTTTCCAGAATCTGCACGGCCTCGCGGCCGTCCGCAGCCTCCAGAATGCTGTGGCCGTCGCGTTTCAAAAAGTCGCTGACCAGACGGCGGATGCGCGCCTCGTCGTCAGCGATCAAAATGGTAGACATAAATATCCCACCTCTGTGTTTGGTTATCTACAGTGTACGGCAGAAATTTGTCCTTTGTGTGAACAAAGCGGAAATACCCTGTGACGGCGCAGGTCAGCCCTGTTCGTCGAGCACAAAGCGGTACAGCGCGTTCTTTTTGACGCCGGTTTCGGCGGAGACCGCCTTGACCGCGTCCTTCTGCGTCTGTCCCTCCTCCATGCGGCGGCGGACTGCGGCGGCTGCTGCGGCGAGCCGCGCCTGCTCGTCCTGCTCGGTTTCCGGCTCGTCCGGCGCGCCCTCGACGATGAGGACGAATTCGCCGCGCGGCGGCGTCTGGTCGAAGTAAGCGATCGCCTCCGCGAGCGTCATGCGCAGGGTCTCCTCGTGCAGCTTGGTCAGCTCGCGCGAGAGCGAGATGCGGCGCGCGCCGCCGAAGGCCTCCGCGAGATCGCGCAGGGTGGCGCACAGCTTGTGCGGCGCCTCGTAAAAGATCATGGTGCGCTTTTCATTTTGCAGCGCGTCCAGATGCGCGCGCCGCGCCTTTTTGTTCACGGACAGAAAGCCCTCGAAGCACCAGCGCCCGGTCGGCAGGCCGGAGGCCGCGAGCGCGCACACCGCGGCGCAGCAGCCCGGAATGGGTATGACCGGCACATCATGCTCCGCGCACAGCGCGACCAGATCCTCGCCCGGGTCGGAGACCGCGGGCGTGCCCGCGTCCGTCACGAGCGCGCAGCTTTCGCCCGCGAGCAGCTTGGCGAGCACCTCCTCGCCGCGCGCGCGGCGGTTGTGCTCGTAGTAGGAGATCATGGGCTTGCGGGGCAGGCCGCACGCGGTCAGCAGCTTCTGCGTGACGCGGGTGTCCTCTGCGGCGATGAAATCCACCGCGGACAGCACCTCACGCGCGCGGGGCGACAGGTCGCCGAGGTTGCCGATCGGCGTGGCGACCAGATACAAAACAGAATCACTCATTGTAATATCTTCCTCTGATATTATTTTCCGTATATACGGTTGTATTCCTCGCTCTCGACGAGCAGCGGCGGTTCGACGATCAGCCCCTCCGCGCTGCCGCCCTTGCGGCATTCGACCAGCACGGCGCTCGGGGAAGCGAGCGCGTTCTGGTGCACGAAGCGCAGCCGCTTGGGCACGAGCCGCACGCGGGCGAGCGCCTCGAGCAGCGTCCACAGCCGCTCGGGGCGGAACACGAACGCCGCCTTGCCGCCCGTGTGCAGCACGAACGAGGACGCGACCGCGATATCCTCCACCGTGCAGGACGCATCCTGCCGGGCGGTGCGCTTTTCCGGAGAGGGGGCGCTTTTGCCCGCGTTCCGGTCAAAGTAAGGCGGGTTGCAGATCACATAGTCCATGCTGCCGTGCGGCAGCAGCGCGCGGATCTGGCGCAGGTCGCCGTGCAGCGCGGCCATGTCCACGCCGTTGTCCGCGATCGACTGGCGGAACAGGTCGAGCGCGCCCTCCTGGATCTCCAGAC
>USLE01000140.1 GCA_900555465.1 uncultured Butyricicoccus sp. | reverse complement strand
GTGCTGAACAATCTGTATGATATAGAAAAATACACATAACTATCAGGAAAACCGGCCGGAAAATTCCTTTTCCGGCTGGTTTCTGCTTTGTCTTGGCGGGAGCGGCAGGCATTTCCATTGCAAAACGGTTACAAAGTCGGCTATACTCTGGGTCGTGGGGAAAACAAACCTTTTGTATCCACGAAAACCAAGGAGGAAAAGAACCATGCAGATTAAGAAAATTGTGCCACTGGCGCTGGCGGCTGTCATGACGGCTGCCGCTTCCGCTGGTGCGGCTGATGTGCAGGTGGCAAAAATTAATATTCCGAATTCGATCCCTTCGCAGGCAAGGCAGCAGCTGGTCCAAAAGCTGATGGAGAAGTTTGACTTCTCCGCGTGCCTCCCGGACTGGGATATCCCGTCGCTGAAGCCGGAGACCAAGCCGGAGCAGACCCCGGACGAGACGCCGGAGGAGATTCCCGAGGAAATGCCTGAGCAAACCCCGGACGAGCAGCCGGACGAGACCCCGGACAACACACCGGACGAAACGCCCGACGAGCAGCCCGACGAGCAGCCCGACGAGACCCCGGATGAAGCTCCTGAGGAAACCCCGGACAATACGCCCCAGCTGCCGGAGGGCAGCCGCCCCGAGGAGACCCCGGATAACGGCACGGAGCAAAATCCGGAGGATAACAATAACGGTACATCGCAGGGCGACTTCGCCTCGCAGGTCGTTGCGCTGGTCAATGCCGAGCGCACCAAGCAGGGTCTGTCTGCGCTGACAATTGACACCAAGGTGCAGCAGGCGGCGCTGGTGCGCGCGAAGGAGTCCGCGCAGTCGTTCTCGCACACCCGTCCGAACGGCTCTTCGTTCTCGACCGCGCTGACCGAGGCGGGCGTGTCCTACCGCACCGCCGGCGAGAACATTGCCTACGGCCAGTCCACCCCGCAGCAGGTCATGAACGCCTGGATGAACTCGTCCGGCCACCGCGCGAACATCTTGAACGCGAACTACACCACCATCGGCGTAGGCTACACGGTGATCAACGGCACGGCATACTGGGCGCAGCTGTTTACCGCCTGACGGATTCGATTTGGACATATTGTCCAAATCGAGGGACGGCGTCGCCAGCCAAGGCTGGGAACGCCTGTCGCAGCAAAAACGGCTTGGAATCAGATTCCAAGCCGTTTTTGCTGTTTGATAAAAATCTGAGGTACACGCCCCCAGATTTTTTGTCGCGGCATCGCAATGCGACGCCGCTCCTTCATATTGCGCGCGCAGCGCGCTTTTGATTTGTGGCGCGCTTTTTTTCATGCGTCACGCGGAGAGGGGATACTCGGTGTTGTTGATGATGACCGACTGCACGTCCGCCAGGTCAAAGGTGCGGGCAAGGACGTAGACAACCGTATCGCTGTCAAAGCCCGCGTCAGGGCCGAAGCCGAGCACATACAGCGTCTGGTCGATGCCGACCCCATCTCCGGATTCGTTTTCGCGCATGACAAGCTCCGAGCCGTCCTTCATTTTCACAGCGATCCGCTCGATCCGGTCGACCAGCATTTCGCCCGGCTGCTGCGCGGTCACGCGCAGGCCGATCTGCGAGAGTGTGACCGCGCCGTCTGCGGTCTGGTAATAGGGCATACGCTCGAACTCCGGCAGGGTTACATCCAGCACAATCAAAGCGGTGCTCGAGCTGCCGTCGCCCCAGAGCTGCCATTTGCCCTGCTCCTGTGCAACAAGGTGCAGGGGCATGCCCGGCGTATAGTCGCCGTTCGGGATGAACGCGCCCTCTATATAATAGTCGTTCGCGGTCGAGCGGCTGGTATCCAGATAGAACCGACTGCCGCAGAAGCCGAAGCCGCCATCGTAGATTACGCTGAAGCTGTACTGCCCATCTTTGACATTGACACACTCGGAGAGCTGTCCCCAGACAATGTCCGGCTTCTGGTACTCTGCCATGACTTCGCCGACTTCAAATGGCATCACGCCGTCGCCCGCTTTGTTTTCCAGATGCAGGCTGACCAGCCCTGCGCCCGCGCTCTCGTCAAACAGCACGGACTCGACCGTCATCCGGTATTTGTCATTTTCATCCACCACTGTGCCCGGCGCGGGCGTAACGGTGTAGTCGTTCAGCAGCTGCTCATCCGTGCCGTGCAGCAGCAGCGAAAAATGCTGACCGATTGCCTGCGGCAGATCGCTTGCCGCGAACGCCGTGCCGCCGACGCACAGCGCGGCGACGAGGCCGATCGACACGGCGCGCTTAAACGGGAAGCGCCGCACGCGCTGCGGCTGCTCGGGCAGGCTTTCGAGCGTCCGGCGGACGCGCTGGTCGAACTGGTCGGTCATTTCCGGGAAATCGTTATGGTTCATCATGCAAAGCACGCTCCTTCCAAGTCTTTGCGGAGTTGTTCGCGCGCGGCGCGCAGGCGGGTCTTGACTGTGCCCTCGGGCACGCCGAGCATGGACGCGATCTCGCGCGTTTTGAATCCCTCCAGATAATACAGCACCACCGGCAGACGGTATTTTTCGTCGAGCGCAAGCAGCGCTTCATATAAATCGCTGTGATCCGCAGGGGAGGGGGCGGGTATGGACGCGGCTTGCTCCGGCTCGTAGGGCGCGAGCCGCTGGCGCAGGCGCAGCATGGCGTTGCATTCATTGATCAGGATGCGCGTCAGCCAGGTTTTAAAGTATTTGGGTTTCCTCAGCGTGCCGAGCTGCTCCCATGCGCGCAGGATGGCCTGCTGCGCTGCGTCCGCGCAGTCGTGCTCACTGCCCAGCATGGCTTTGGCCACGCGGTAGAGCGTCGGCTCGGCGTCCAGCACCGCAGCGGTGAATTCGGTTTTATCCATCATGGCGGTTGTTCCTTTCCGAAAGCGTTTGGCGGCCGCCGGAGTGCTTTCACTGATTAGATGAACAGGAGCGGGTTTTGGTTTTGCTTTGGATGGAATTTTTGTCCGGCCGTACAGGGATGATTTGGTGTAATAAAGTATGCAAATTCAATAGACATTTGTTCGGTTGTGTGATATACTGACCCTGTCGGAGGCAGGTACAGAACTGCGCATTGCCGGCAGACAAGAATTTTACAAATGATAATTATTATCAAATAAAATTTTATATTTATTTTTCTAAAAAACTATTGACATTCAGACGGAACAATACTATACTTAAGATGTTCCAATTAGAGAAAGGAAGGAACGCTTTGAGAATCACACATGAGGCGGATTATGCGATTCGTGTGACCTACTGCCTGGCGCTGGCAGGGGGGAAGCTGTGTGCAAAGGATATTTCGGAAGAGGCAGGCGTTACGCTCCGCTTCGCGCTGAAGATCCTGCGCAAGCTCACCCAGTCCGGCATCACGAAATCCTATAAAGGAGTGGCCGGCGGTTATGAACTCAATCGTGCCCCTTCCGAAATCAGTTTGGGTGAGATCATCGAATGCATTGACGGGCCGATTGCGATCAACCACTGCCTTGCCAATGAATTCCAGTGCACCCGTGTAGGCAACCGGAGGGAATGTGACTTCCATCGCGTGTTCGGAGAGATCAATCGGTCTCTGCGCGATCAGCTTTGTGCGATCACGATGGACCGCTTCCTTCCGTCCCAAAAATAAGAAAGGATTTTAGGAGGAAAAAATCATGAAGAAGTTTGTTTGCACCGTTTGCGGTTATGTACATGAGGGCGACGCGGCTCCGGCTGAGTGCCCGATCTGCCACGCTCCGGCGGAGAAGTTCAAGGAGCAGGCTGGCGAGAAGACCTGGGCTGCTGAGCACGTAGTAGGCGTTGCGCAGGGCGCTCCGGAAGAGATCCTGCAGGGCCTGCGCGAGAACTTCCAGGGCGAGTGCTCTGAGGTTGGTATGTACCTGGCGATGGCGCGCGTTGCGCACCGCGAGGGCTATCCGGAGATCGGCCTGTACTGGGAGAAGGCTGCTTACGAGGAAGCGGAGCACGCTGCGAAGTTCGCTGAGCTGCTGGGCGAAGTCCTGACCGACTCCACCAAGAAGAACCTCGAGATGCGTGTCGACGCCGAGAACGGCGCGACCGCCGGCAAGTTCGAGCTGGCCAAGAAGGCGAAGGAGCTCAACCTCGATGCGATCCACGACACCGTTCATGAGATGGCTCGCGACGAGGCCCGCCACGGCAAGGCTTTCGAGGGCCTGCTGCAGCGCTACTTCGGCTAATTGTAACCGAATCAACAAGCACTTTCCGAGAGGGAATCAGGGAACTGGTTCCCTCTCTTTTTGCGTTTTACTGGAATGTGTAAGCTGGTGTGCAGCCTTTTGCCACTTCACACTTTTTGATTTTCACATGTGTAATTGATCGGGATTGCACCATTAATCTCTTTCACAGGAAAAAGGAAAGGGCGGGATTGCTCCCGCTCTCTCCATATTTAATTGACTTTCACATAGCAGCGGTTCCAAAACTCGTCGTAATCCGATCTGTCGATATATCCGCCCTTGCCGGTGACCAGAATATTCCCGTTTTCGAATTTTACGGTTACGGTTCCCATTGTTGTATTTTTGTCAACAACCGTCATATCTTCACTGACCGGCCACTGTCTCGTATCGCCTTTGCTCAGGAAAAAGTAATTGCCAAGACCGATCAATTCTCCGTCCGGGATCGTCACTTCCCAAGTGACTTTTCCATCCTCTATGACAAAGTCCGATGATAAATGATGCTGTTCCCCGTCGAGCGTATATGCAAATTCTCCGACGTAAGGCCAGTACATCCCCAGCTTTTCGATGCCTTCCAACTGCTCCGCGCTGTCTCCGAAATCGCCAAGCGCAGCAAAAATGTCAGCGGCAGCCTCATAGTCACCGTTGTTTACGAGTTCTACGGCATGGAGATAGTTCTGTATGGTTTCGGCCTGCTCAGCGCTGTCCTGATA
>USLE01000139.1 GCA_900555465.1 uncultured Butyricicoccus sp. | reverse complement strand
CCCGCTCCGCCTCGGAGAGCCGTGCAAGCGCGCCGATCTCAAAGCGGCGCAGCGCCCCGTTGATGCGGCGCGCAAAGGTCTCCCCCTCCCCGGTCAGCGAGACCACACGGCTGCGCCGGTCGTCCGCGGACACGCTGCGCGCTGCCAGACCGCGCTTTTCCAGGCTGTCGATCACGCTGGCGACCGTCTGCTTGGACAGATGCAGGCGGCGGCACAGCTCGGCCTGCGCGAGCGGCACGCCCTCGTCGTCGAGCAGCGTGAGGATGTTGAGCATATTGAAGGTGACGCCGCGGCGCGCCGCCCATTTTTCATAAACCGCGTCCAGCCCGAGCCAGCTTTCGTAATACCGCTCGAGCAGCTCGTCCATCGTGCGTGCCACCGGCATCCCTCCCTTTGGGATTATTTTAGCCGCGCCCGCCGCCCCCGTCAAGGGCAAAAACCAGGCGCTGTCCATTCTTTGCCCGGCGCGTTTGCCCGTTTGCAGTCAATCCGCCGGGTTTTCCGGCGTATATATGAAAGCAGCGGGTACAGCCCGCCAACGACCGCGGCCCCGCGCCGCACCGGAAAGAAAGGAAGAACCGCCATGAACCTGCGTGTCCGCATCAAAAACCCGGTTTTCTGGGTGCAGATCATTCTGGGCGCTGTCGCGACTGCGCTCGCCTACGCCGGCCTGACCGCCGCCGACCTCACCACCTGGCCCGCTCTGTGGGAGCTGGTCAAAAATACCTTCACCAACCCCTACTGCCTGTTCCTCGTGGCCTCTAATGTCTGGTCCGCGCTCAACGACCCTACGACCAGCGGCCTGTCCGACAGCGACCGCGCCAAAACCTACGAAAAACCGCTCGAAAAGTGACCCGCTGCTTTGCAGCCGCCGGACAGATTCCTGTCCGGCGGTTGCTTTGCGCTGCGGCGCCGGCGAAACCGCTTGACATTAGTCCGGTATCGGACTATACTATTACTGTCCTGCAATCCCGGCATGAAAAGAAAGGAAGACAAGCCGCAATGCAAATCAAGCTATCCGACCACTTTTCCTACGGCAGGCTGCTCCGGTTCACGCTGCCTTCCATCATCATGATGGTGATCTCCTCGATCTACAGCGTGGTGGACGGCCTGTTTGTGTCCAATCTGGTCGGCGATCTGGCGCTGAGCTCGGTCAACATCGTGTTCCCGGTAGCGATGATCGTCGGCTCGTTCGGCTTTATGCTAGGCACGGGCGGCAGCGCGATCGTCGCACGCACGATGGGCGAGGGCGACCAGCCGCTCGCCAACCGGTATTTCTCCATGATCATTTACGCGGTCGTGGTTCTCGGCGCAGTGCTGAGTACGGTCTGCGTGATCTATATGGAACCGATCGCGCGCTTTGCGGGCGCGAGCGACGCGCTGATCGGCGACTGCGTGGTCTACGGCCGCATCCTGCTTGCGGGCAGCGTGCCGTTCATGCTGCAAACCTCGTTCCAGAGCTTTTTCGTGGTGGCGGAAAAGCCGCATCTTGGCCTTGCACTCTCGATCGCCGCGGGCGTGACCAACATGGTGATGGACTATGTGCTGATCGCGGTGTGCGATCTCGGCGTGGCGGGCGCGGCGATCGCGACCGTCATGGGCTACTGCGTGGGCGGCGTACTGCCGCTGCTGTACTTCCTGCGCCCCAAGCGCGAGGGGATACGCCTGACCCGCACCCGGTTTTACGGGAAACAGCTGCTGCACGCCTGCACGAACGGCTCCTCCGAGCTGATGAGCAATATCTCCTCCTCGGTCGTGGGCATCCTGTACAACATCCAGCTCATGCGCCTGATCGGCGAGCAGGGCGTCGCCGCCTATTCCGTGATGATGTATGTGGATTTCGTGTTCGTGGCAACATTCCTCGGCTTTTCCATCGGCAGCGCGCCCATTGTCAGCTATCACTACGGCGCGGGCAACCACCCGGAGCTGAAAAACGTGTTCCGCAAGAGCATGGCTGTCATCCTGTGCACCTCCGTGGCGATGGTCATACTCAGCGAGCTGCTCAGCCGGCCGCTGTCCTCCGCCTTTGTCGGCTACAACGCCGAGCTGCTCGAGATGACCGTGCACGGGTTCCGGCTGTTCGCGCTGTGCTACCTGTTCTGCGGCATCAACATCTATGCCTCCTCGTTCTTCACCGCGCTGTGCAACGGCGCGCTGTCCGCGCTGATCTCCTTCCTGCGCTCGCTGCTGCTGCGCGGCGGCATGGTGCTGCTCATGCCCATCCTGTTCGGGCTGGACGGCATCTGGACCGCGGTCATCGCCGCGGAGGGGCTGGGCGCGGTCGTGTCCCTCGGCCTGCTCTACGCCAAGCGCAGGCAGTACCAGTACCTGTAAACAAAAAAGAGGCAGCGGTTGCTGCCTCTTTCAGCTTGTCGAAAAAGTCCCCGCGCCGCAGCGCGTATGAAATAGAAAATTGCGGCAGACCGCAATTTTCATAAAAACCCGCGACATGCGCGTGGGTTTTTATACAAACCGCTGGCAAGTGTGCCTGAAAGGCGCGCGCAGACAGCGGCAGATTCGATCGAAAGCGTGGTTTCGATCGAGAGGCTGTCCGAAAAACATAGTTTTTCGACAGCCTCAAAAAGAGGCAGCGGTTGCTGCCTCTTTTCTTATGCCTTCGGGGTCTCTGCCGCAGCCTCCGAAATGCTGCGCGAGATATAGGGCTGCACCTCGTCGATCGGGATGCCGAGCGCGACGGCCAGCTCCCCGTGCAGCAACTCCTCCGCCCGCTTGCGGTAGCGCTGGTCGATCTGGCTGACGCGGCGCCCGCTGCGGCGGGATTTCGCGTAGACCGCCTTGATCAGCTGCACCAGCTCGCGGCAGTCGTGGCTCCTGAGCACGGTCTGGTAATGCTCGGTGGACATGCGCAGGCTGTGCGAAGTGAAGTGGTCCTCCTCAATCGAGGGGATGGCGGCGATCAGCCGCTCGGCCTGCGCGCGGGTGATGACCGGACGGGTGTACACCGGGGAGTCGACCGGGAGATAGATGGTCTCCGTGCCGGCGACCGGGGTGAGCGTATAGTACAGCTTGTCCTCCTCCCCCTCAAAGGGCGACTTGCCGACAGCTTCCACCTTGCAAACGCCGCTGGTCCCGTAAACGATGAATTCCCCCGCCTGATACATGATATGCCTCCTCATCAAAATACGATCAAACGCAGGCGCGGGCAGCGCCCTGCGCTGCCGCGTTCTGTATCTTCTGGTAATATTATAGCACATTTTGCAGGGGAATGTAAGTAAAATTTATTTTTTTCTGCACAAATCCAGCTTTTCCGCCGCCTCGTGCGTCAGATAAAAATGCAGATGGTCCCTGATCTCGCCGTTATACAGCAGCTCCGCGCGGTGCAGCGTGCCCTCGTACTGAAAGCCGCATTTTTCCAGCACGCGGCGTGAACCGGCGTTGTCCGGATAGCAGGTCGCAGAGATCAGGTCCAGCCCCATTTGCTCAAACCCGAAGCGGATGACCGCGCGCACCGCCTCGGTCATATAGCCCTGTCCCCAGTAGTCCACGCCGAGCGCATAGCCCAGCGAGCGCGCCGAGCCGTACTGCCGCGCAGAGTCCGTGATCAGTCCGGCCGAGCCCATCAGGCGCCCGTCCGATCTGCGCTCGACCGCCCAGACGCTCGGCTGGTTCAGAAACACCAGATGCAGGATGTCGTCCGACTCCTGCAGGCTCTCGTGCGGCTTCCAGCCCGCGTTCCGGCCGACCGGCTCGTCCTTGGAATAGTCGTACAGCGCCTGCACATCGTCCTCGCGGAAGGGCCGCAGGGTCAGGCGTTCGGTCGTCAGCTCCATAAAGCACCCCTCTCAGTCCCCGTCGGTGTCCAGATGGTCGAGCGCGTACCGGCAGCACTGCGTCACCAGCTGGTTGAGCGAAACATCCTTCTGCTGGGCAAGCGCCTCCAGCTCCTGCACCAGCTCGCGCGGCATACGGAAGGTTTTATTCACATATTCCGGCTTTTTGACTTGAAACATTTTTTCACCGCCTCACCCCATTATTATAAGTGTAAAATCCGGGTGAATATACGCGCGTATTTCACATGATAAATTACACTATTATTTATCTTGTAAATTATCTTTCATGGTGCTATAATGGGGCAAAAGGAGGCGGTGCAGATGCGCGGAACCGTGTTGCGGATCACTGCGGCGGTCGCGGCCGGCGCGGCGCTGTTTGCAGGCGGGCATGTGTGCGCGCATTTTGTCCAGCTCTCCGGCGACCCGCCGGCGCTCCGCGTCACGCTCACGCTGTACGATCAGGACGGCCGCCCGCTCTGCCAGTCCGAGCGCAGCGTCAGCAGCCAGCCGCAAAAAGACAGCTGGCAGGGCGTTATCGCGCTCCCGGACGGCGGGAAAGGCTCGTATTCGGTTGCCGTCCAGCCGGAAAATGATATGAAAAAGGCTTCGGCTGAAATCAGCCGAAGCCTTTGTTTGTACTTAACTATCGGGACGCCTGGCACTGCGCCGCAGACAAATCAGATACAACAGCCAGACCAGTGCAAAAACCGCCATAGCCGTCCAACCGTATATTCCATAAAAGAGCCGGTCAAACACACCGCTTACCGTCATCCAAAATGCAAACACAAACAGTGTCGCAAATGGCAGCAGTCCTGGCAGCACCTCGCCGGCCAGCGCCAGCAGGCAGCTCAGCAGCAGGAATCCCGCCAGCACCGCCGTGACCGTGACCGCAAACGGCCAGCGCCGCGCGAAAAGCGGAAACAGGAAGCCGAACAGGATGCAGCAGGCGCTCGCCAGTACGTTCACCCATGTCGGGTGTCCCCACAGGAAATTCCTGAAATTGACGATGCAGCAGATGATATGCACTGCGATCGGCAGGAAAAAGCCCGCAACCGATTTGTCCACAGGCGACCTCCCTCTTCAGGCGGCTGATTAC
>USLE01000138.1 GCA_900555465.1 uncultured Butyricicoccus sp. | reverse complement strand
GACCGACGCGATGCGGCTGACGCCGCCGAGGAAGATGAATGCCGCGATGATCGCGCAGATGACGCCGATCACGATCGGCGGGATGCCGAACGCGGTCTTGAACGACGCGCTGATCGAGTTGGCCTGCACCATGTTGCCGGTAAAGCCAAGCGCAAAGATGATGGCGAGCGAGAAGAAGCCCGCGAGGAACTTGCCGAACTTGCCGGTGAAGCGCGCGCGGATGTAGTAGATCGGGCCGCCGGTCACATGGCCTTCCTTATCCGTGGTCTTATACTTCTGCGCGAGCACGGCCTCGCCGTAGATGGTGGACATGCCGAAGAACGCGGAAAGCCACATCCAGAAGATCGCGCCCGGGCCGCCCGAGTACAGCGCGGTCGCGGCGCCTGCGATGTTGCCTGTGCCGACCTGCGCCGCGATCGCGGTAGTCAGCGCCTGAAACGGGCTCATACCGTCCTTGCCCGCCTTTTCGCCGTTGAGCGAGAAGTTGCCGAACAGCCGCTTCCAGCCCGCGCCGAACTTGCGGATCTGCACAAAGCGCGTGCGGATGGTGAAGAGGACGCCCGTGCCTACGAGCAGGTAGAGCAGGATGCTGTTCCACACGATGTCGCTGATCTTGCTTACCAGATCAGCCAGTTGATCCATTGACATTTTGTTCCATACCCCTTTTTCTTTTTTGCGGCAAACAAAAAAACCACACCGCGCGCTGCGGTATGGCTCTGAAAAAGCGGGGCCGCGCATCCGGATGCAACCGGCGGCACGCCACGCAAAAAACAGCCGCTGCGGCTGTTTTCAAGGTTGTCCCCCCGCCATATGGATCCGAATCGCTGTCCAGCCTTCAAACTCTGTCCTTTTGCCTGAGAGATTGGCGCGCTTTCTGTTCCGCCCGCGCGCGTTGCACCTTCGGCAGCCCCTTTCCCCGGGGCATTCTCCAGAGCCACATCCATTTACAGTCCTCATCCGGCACACCGGACGCCTGAGAGTTTTGCTCCTTCGGCAAGCCTTGCGGCTTTTTCCTGCAAACTTCGTTTGTCGCTGTTATCTTAGATTTTAAGTGTATCATCCTGCCGCTGATCTGTCAACCCCTGCCCGGCGCAATGTTTACCCTCCGTTCACGCGCTTCTTGACAAGCTGTGCTATAATAATAAAGTTATAAACCCAATCCCCGGAAGGGAGGAAAAGAAAACATGATCGACGCTTTACAGCGCCTTCTGGATGCGCTGACCGGCTTTCTGGCGGAAAACCCGCTCGTCGGCGCGTGGTACACAACGGTCGTCCGCTTTGTGTTCCCGCTGCTGGCGCTGATGATTCTGGTCGGTGCGATCCGCTCGCTGTGGAAGGTCAAGCACCCGGACGAGGTCTGGGGCTATCTCGGCATGGCAAACGGCGTGCGCCTGCCGATCACCCACTGGGAAAACATCATCGGACGCGCGCCCTCGTGCGACGTGCAGCTCGAATACCCCTCGGTATCCCGCCAGCACGCCGCGCTCATCCGCGAGGAGGACGGCTCGTGGACGGTGTACGACCTGGGCTCCAAGGGCGGCGTCAAGGTCAATGACCTGCCGGTGGACGAATACGCGGTCGTCGAGGACGGCGACACGATCTCCTTCGGCGGCATCCCGACCATGCTCGTGCCCATCTCGGCGGAGGAAAAGCGCCGGCAGATGGCCGAGCGCCGCGCAGAGGGCCGCCCCGCGGGCATGTGGGGCTCGCTCGTGCTGCTGACGCTGTTTCAGGTGCTCACCGCCCTGCAGCTCATCATCGCTGCGGGCGACGAGGCGACCATCACCATCCCGCTGACCTTTCTGACGTTTACGCTGATCTGCTGGGGCTACTTCATCGTGATGCGCTCGTTCCGGCGCATCGGCTTTGAGATGGAGACCATCGCGTTCTTCCTGTGTACGCTCTCGCTCGCGGTCACGGGTTCGACCGTGCCGAACGAGTGCCCCAAGCAGCTGGTCGCGATCCTGATGGGCCTTGCGATCTTCCTTGTGCTCGGCTTTTTCCTGCGCGACCTCGGCCGCGCGCAGAAGGTGCGCTGGTTCATGGGCGCGGCGGCGGTCGGCATGCTGGTGATCACGCTGCTGATCGGCTCCTCCGAAGGCGGCGCCAAGGCGTGGATCCGTCTGGGCGGCCTGTCGCTTCAGCCCTCCGAGCTTGCCAAGATCTGCTACATCTTTGCGGGCGCGGCCACGCTCGACCGCCTGTTCAACAAGCGCAACCTGTGGATGTTCATCGGCCTGACCGCGATCTGCGGCGCGTGCCTTGCCCTGCAGAACGACTTCGGCACCGCGCTGGTGTTCTTTGTGACCTTCCTGGTCATCGCGTACCTGCGCTCGGGCGACTTTGCGACCCTCGGCCTGATCTGCGCAGGCTGCTTCGCAGGCGGCATGGTGCTACTGACAGTCAAGAGCCACGTTGCCGCGCGCTTTTCCTCCTGGGGCCACATCTGGGAGGATGTGTACGGCGCGGGCTTCCAGCAGACCCATACGCTGACCGCAGCCGCCTCGGGCGGCCTGATCGGCGTGGGCGCGGGCGAGGGCTGGCTGTCCGGCCTTGCCGCGGCAGATACGGACATCGTATTCGGCATGCTGTGTGAGGAATGGGGCCTTGTGATCGCGGTGCTCACCATCCTGTGCATCATCACGCTCGCGGTGTTCGCGGTGCGCGCGTGCCGCGCGGGACGCTCGAGCTTTTACACGATCGCGGCCTGCGCCGCGACCAGCCTGCTGGTTTTCCAGACCTGCCTGAACGTGTTCGGCGCGGTCGATATCCTGCCGTTTACCGGCGTGACCCTGCCGTTCGTCTCGAACGGCGGCTCGTCCATGCTGTCGGCATGGGGCATGCTCGCTTTCCTCAAGGCGACCGACACGCGGCAGAACGCTTCGTTCGCGGTCCGGCTGCCCTCGAGGCGCGAGCTGCGCGGGGAGGTGCGATAAATGCGGAAAATTGAAAAACGCGGCATTTTCTGCCTGATCCTCGCGGCGCTGCTCGGCATCGGCCTTGCGCTGTTCTGCTTCCGCTTTGTGGTGGACGGCGGCGACTGGGCCTCCTACCCCTATAACCGCCATCTGTACAACAACGAGGGCGTGCTCAAGGGCGGTACGGTGCTCGACCGCGACGGGGACGTGCTCTCCACGCTGGACGAAAACGGCAACCGCGTCTACTACAGCGACGCGACCGTGCGCCGCGCGACCCTGCACGCGGTCGGCGACCCGGCGGGCAACATCGGCGCGGGCGCGCTGACCGCGTTTGCGGACAAGCTCTCGGGCTACAACATCCTGACCGGCGCGTATTCCCCGCTCGGCACGGGCAACAACGTCTATCTGACCATTGACGCTTATCTCAACAACATCGCCTATCAGGCATTAAACGGCATGAACGGCACGGTCGGCGTGTACAACTACAAGACCGGCGAGATCCTGTGCATGGTCTCCACCCCGACCTTTGACCCCGCCGATCCGCCCGCCATCGACCCGGACGACCCCGCGTGGGACGGCGTATACGTCAACCGCCTGCTGTCGGCGAACTCCATCCCCGGCTCGATCTTCAAGGTGGTCACACTGAACGCCGCGATCGAGAACATCCCCGACCTGTTCCAGCGCACATGGAACTGCACCGGCTCGGTTGAGATCGGCGGCTCGCCGGTCACCTGCGCCTATGCGCACGGCGAGCTGAACATCGAGGACGCGCTCGCGGTCTCGTGCAACGGTGTGTTCGGCCAGCTCGCGGTCGAGCTCGGCGGCAGCACCATGCAGGAATACGCGGATGCGGCCGGCCTGACCGAGTCCATCAGCGTGGACGGCATCAACTCGTCGCAAGGCCACTTCAATTTTGACGGTAACGACAACCAGCTCGCGTGGGCGGGCGTCGGCCAGGGCGAGGACACCATGTGCCCGATCAACATGATGCAGTACATGGGCGCGATCGCGAACGGCGGCAAGGCGGCTGTGCCGCGGCTGATCCACAGCTCTTCGACTTCGTTTGGCCTGCCGACCGGCATCTACTTTGCACACAAGTCCGGCAAGCTGATCGAGGAGGGCACTGCCTCCACCATTGCGGACATGATGCACAACAACGTCATCGAGACCTACGGGCAGGACCGCTTCCCGGGCATGGACATCTGCGCCAAGTCGGGTACGGCCGAGGTCGGCGCGGATCAGACGCCGAACGCCTGGTTCACCGGCTTCCTGCGCGACGAGGCGACCCCGTATGCGTTCATCGTGCTGGTCGAGAACGGCGGCGGCGGCTCGTCCGTTGCGGGCACGGTGGCATCCCAGGTGCTGCAGGCCGCAGTCGAACGCGCATATTAAGACCAGCCCTGACTCAACCGCTTTACAGAGAACCATCCACATGCCTGTGGATGGTTCTTTTTTTGCATATGGTGCCGACTGCATGGGAAAGTCCGTTTTTTCGGACAGCCATCCGGGTATACTGGCAGTATCAAAACCAGAAGCGGAGGGGTTCATCCATGCAAAAGAGATTGGGTAAACTGATGCAGGCGGCGGGAGCGCTGGTGCTGTTCCTGCTCGCGTGTGCGTCCGACATGGGCGCGGTATCGGTCGCGGGGCTGGCGGCGGGGCTGGCCTGCGCGGCAGGGTTGTTCCTCGCGGGGCAGGGTCTCGCCCGGCGGCGGGTGGGCCGCCGCCGCGTGCGCTGTGCGCATGAGGGGATTCCGCTGACGCGGATGATTTAAGGATTTGTGCGCGGTATGCGATACACGTTATACACTGGTTTCGTAGGGCTGAGAAGGTGAATTGCCGCGTAATCTTGTAGGGGCCGCCGACTCGGCGGCCCTTTTTCCTTCGTTTGTGCTGCTGACGCGAATTTACCTTGCTGCTGATTCATAACGGCGTATTCGCGGCCTGCGCGGCCGCACTGCGGGCAAGAG
>USLE01000137.1 GCA_900555465.1 uncultured Butyricicoccus sp. | reverse complement strand
TCCCCGCGCTCACCGGCAAGCTGAACTACAAGGTCAAGTCCTATGGCACCACGGATATCGTGGCAACGCCTGAGGCGTACCTGTCCCGCACCAAGCCGACCCTGCTGATCAGCTTCGGCCGCTCGGGCAACTCGCCGGAGTCGGTCGGCGCGATCGACGCAGCTGAGGCGGTATGCGACAACATCTGGCACCTGTTTGTTACCTGCAACAAGGACGGCGCGCTGTCCAAGCGTGCGGCGACGACCGGCAACTGCTATGCCATCAACCTGACCGACGAGACGCACGACCAGAGCTTTGCGATGACCTCGAGCTTCTCCAACATGTATCTGGCGACCTACCTGTGCTTCCATCTGGACTGCCTGGACGAGACCATCGCCAAGGTGGAGAAGATCATGGCGGCAGGCCAGAGCTTCCTGGACGGCAAGTACGGCATCGCGCAGCAGATCGTGAATGAGTACGACTTCAACCGCATCGTATATCTGGGCAGCAACTGCCTCAAGGGCATTGCGCAGGAGTCCGCGCTCAAGATGCTCGAGCTGACCGCGGGCCGCGTGGTTACCATGTATGACACGCCGCTCGGCTTCCGTCACGGCCCCAAGTCGATCATCGACGACAACACCATCACGGTCGTTTACCTGTCTGACGATGCTTACACCCGTCAGTACGAGGTCGACCTGATCAAGGAGATGAGCGGCCAGCGCAAGGGCAACAAGATCGTTGCGGTCATGTCCGCGGCGGACGAAGCTGTTTCCGCGCTGGTGGATTATACGGTCGTATACGACCTCGCGGACAAGAACGAGAGCGCGCTGCTCGGTCTGGATGACATCCTGTTCGCGCAGACGCTGGCCGTGCTCAAGTCCCTGTCTATGGGCATTACGCCGGACAATCCGTGCCCGACCGGCGAGGTAAACCGCGTGGTCAAGGGCGTTACGCTGTATCCGTACACCCGCGCATAAGCCGGATACGCATCAAAACGGAACAAGAACGGCTGCCGTCCGGCAAAGCTGGCCGGATGGCGCCTTGCCCCGTGCGGTACGGGCTGGAAACAGGGATGGCCGCGGCCATCCCTGTTCCGGTTCCGGCAAACATAACATAAGGAGTTTCAAAGCAATATGAATTGGGAAGTCATTCTGTGGACCTGCGGCACGATTGCGGTGCTGCTCATCATCGCTGCGCTGGTGGTATCCATCATGTCGGCGCGCAATATGAAAAAGAGCCGCGACCGGATGGCGCAGCTGCAGACAGATATCAAGGTGGGTGCTTCGGTGATGTTTGCCGGCGGCATCTACGGCAAGATCGTCGGCATCAAGAACGATCTGATCGACGTGGAGGTCAGCAAGGGCGTGGTCATCCAGATCTCGCGCTACAGCATCCAGTCCGCGGAATAAAAAGAAAAGCGCCTGATTTCAGGCGCTTTCGCTGGCCGCAGCCTCTTTTGCATTCTTGGCGTACTCGCTGGGGGATACGTCGTAGTACTTCTTGAAGAGGCGGGAAAAATAGTGGATCGAGCTGAAGCCCAGCATGTCTGCGATCTCGCTGATCGTATGCTGGTTTTCACGGATGAGCTCCTTGCTTTTCTGCAGCTTGATGTTGAGCAGATAGCTCTTGGGCGAGCTGTGCAGATACAGCTTGAACAGCGCCTGCAGCGAAGAGCGCGACATGAAGAATTTGTGGCAGATCTCCTCGATCGTGATGGGTTCGGTGACCTTTTCGATCATATACGATGTGATCTGCTGCAGCAGGTCGCTTTGGCTGGTTTGAGGTGAGCCTGCGCGGAGCAGCCCGCGTTCCTCGTCCAGACTGTCGCAGAGCTGGAGCAGCCGTGTAATGGTCTCCTGCAAGTGGCAGAGCATGAGCATTTTGGTCTGCGGGGACTGCACCGCAGCCTCCTCGATCAGCTTGAGCAGCGCTTCGCGCAGCCCGTCCGTGGTGTGGTGCACGCGGCCGAGCAGATGCGGCGGCTCGGAGAGCTCCATATCGAATACGACCGAGAGGTAGTCACAGGCGTCGTCCTTGATCAGCAGCTTGGGATGCTCGGCGTCCGGCCCATACAGGATCAGGTCGCCCGCGGCAAGCGTGCAGCTGGTGTTTGCGATCGAGGCGGTCAGGGTGCCGCTGTGCACATACAGCAGCTCGTAATAATGATGGGACGCTTTGCTGAACCGGTATCCGGGCTCCTCCGCCACAAAGTAATAATCCATGATCTCAAGGATATTGAACCGCACCGGCGTGACCTCCAGCGTAAACGGCTCGGCAAGCTCGAGCGTGGTAAAGCGCCTGTCTGTCGTGATGATGCAGTAAGCAGTTTGATCCGAGCGTGAAAGGATATTGAACGCTGTACCCGGACGGAGCCTGAGATAATGATGGATGGCAAAGGTGCTTGGTTCGCCGCAATCTTCCTGCGCGCTGACAACGATCGAGGCAAGCCCGCTGATCAGTTCGACGTAAACCTCGCAGGGAAAACAGAAAAGCTGGCTGACCGACTTTTGATCGGTTGAAAACTGCCGGCACAGGAGATGCTGCTGTTCCAGATCGATCGGCTCATAATAGACCGATCCATATTTGCAAAAGCTGTCGTTGACAGCTGAAGGTTTCATAATGAAATCTCCCCCAATATCCTGTGATTTGCATATGTTTCGCAAGGTACAAATCTACCTTCTATTTTAGTATATTTTTGAGTGGATTGCAAGGGGTACTGTCCGCCATGCGTGGAATGTTTTGCCAAAAGCAGCACAGCGCCCCCATGAAAGCGTTTGTATCAGCAGGAGGTTAGAAAAAATGATCATTCAAAGTAAAAAGGTCTGGCTGGCAGACCAGTTTGTCCCGGCGCAGATCGAAATCACTGACGGCAGGATTACAGGCGTCTATCCGTACGGCTCCGGTCAGGCGGATCGGGACTACGGCAGCGAGCGCATCCTGCCCGGTTTCATCGATGTCCACTGCCACGGCGCCTATGGCTTTGACACCAATGATGCGGAGGAAGAAGGCCTGCGCAACTGGGTGCGCAATATCGTCGGCGAAGGCGTGACCGCGCTGCTGCCGACCACGATCACCCAGAGCGAGCAGGTGCTGACCGCGGCGCTCAAAAACGTAGCCAAGGTCGTAGCGGACGGCTACGAGGGCGCCGAGATCCTCGGCGTGCACTTTGAGGGGCCGTATCTGGACATGGTATACAAGGGCGCCCAGCCCGAGCAGTATATCGTGAAGCCCACGGTCGAGCAGTTCAAAAAGTACCAGGAAGCGGCAAACGGCCTGATCCGCTATATCACGATGGCGACCGAGACCGACGAGGACTTCGCGCTGACGCGCTACTGCAGCGAGCACGGCGTAGTCGTCAGCATCGGCCACTCCGCAGCGACCTATGAGCAGGCGGTGATGGCATTTGCGCATGGTGCACGCTCGATGACCCATGTGTACAACGGTATGACCCCGTTCAACCATCGCGCAAACGGTCTGGTCGGCGCGGCATACCGCATCCGCAGCATGTACGGCGAGTGCATCTGCGACGGTAACCACTCGACCTACGCGGCGCTCAACCAGTTCTTCCATGAAAAGGGCGCGGACCATGCGATCCTTGTCACCGACGCACTGATGGCAAAGGGCAAGCCGGTCGGCTCGAGGTTCCTGTTCGGCGGAAACGAGATCGAGATCTATCCGGACGGCAGCGCGCACCTGACCTCGACCGGCGGTCTGGCGGGCTCGACGCTGCGTGTCAACGACGGCCTGCGCATCCTGATCGAGGAAGCGCTCGTGCCGGTGAGCGCGGCGATCAACGCCTGCACGAAGAACCCGGCGGCTTGCCTGCGGATCGAGGACAGGAAGGGCGCGATCCAGGTTGGGCTGGATGCGGATCTGGTCGTGCTTGACCGCGATTACAACGTGCTCCAGACCTATTGCAAGGGAAAAGGAATGTTAGATGAGTAAGAAACAGAAAATCCCCAACACACAGCTTTCGGGCAGAAATATCTACACGGATAAAAAGAAGCGTGTCATTTATTATGACTGGCTGACCAAGCAGGGCTACCTGGTCGAGAAGAAATACGAGGGCCCGGTGATGTTTTATCAGAACCGTATTGTAATCATCCTGTTCATCGCGATCCTGTGCACCGGCACCTTCCTGACCTGGCAGCAGGCCACGATCGCGGGTGTCTGCCTGCTCGCGCTGGTCGAGGTATACTACCGCAGAAAGCTGTTCCGCAGCCTCGAGGTCGTCACGGATGTGGACTTCGGCCGCAGGTTGACCCCGCTGCAGTCGATCGTTGAGCGCAAATCCCGCGAAAAGGTGATCGCGCTGATCGTGCTGTGGGCGGCGTTTGCGATCCTGTTCCCGCTCAATGCGTACGTAGAGCAGTATTCGCTGCCGCTGGTCATTTTGAGCGCGGGCCTGTCGATTGTCGGCATCTATTTCTGCGTGCTGCATATCATTGCACTGACCCGCATGAAGTGACAAAATAAAAACCCATCGTGCACACGATGGGTTTTTATACAGAACAGTCGGCTCAAGCCTTGCCGGCGGAGCCGCAGACAGCGATCTTGGCCTTGACGGTCTCGACCACCTTTTCGATGCCGGCCTTGCAGTACTTCTTGGGATCGAATACGGACGGATCCTTCTGCAGGTATTCCTTGACGCCGTCGCTGAACGCGATGCGCAGCTCGGTGGCGAAGTTGACCTTGCAGATGCCGAGGGTGATGGATTCCTGCACCGCTTCGTCCGGCACGCCCGAGGCGCCATGCAGCACGAGCGGGATGGAGACCACTTCGCGGATCGCGCGCAGACGGTCAAAATCCAGCTTGGGCGTGCCCTTATACAGGCCGTGCGCCGTGCCGATGGCGACCGCAAGCGAATTGACGCCCGTGCGCTCGACGAATTCCCTGGCCTCCTGCGGGTCGGTGAACGGGTTTCCGTCGCCGCCCTCGAGGTCGTCCTC
>USLE01000136.1 GCA_900555465.1 uncultured Butyricicoccus sp. | reverse complement strand
ACATGTTGCCCGAGCGGAAAACCGGGAGCTTGGCAGAAGCCTCGCGGATCTTCGCGAGCTGCTCCGCGGAGTGGCCGGTCGTGCAGATCACAACCGGGATGTGGTGCTTTTCGCAGTAATCAAGCAGATGCTCGGTGCTGGAGGCATTGGAAAAATCGATGATGACATCACAGTCGCCCTGAAACTCAAACGGATCGGCAAAAACCGGGAAAGCGCCGTTTTTCGCCGTATTGATATCAAATCCGGCAACAATCTCCATACCCTCACGCCCGCCGACGATGTCGGCGATGACGCGGCCCATGCGGCCGTTGCATCCGGAAAGTGCAATTTTTAACATCCTTTTCAAAATCCTTTCGAAAAGTCTTTTTATTTCTGTTTACTTAAATCTTGCAGCCTGCAGCCTGCAGTTCCTTCTGGATCTGCGCGATGTGCTCCTCGCTCGGCTCAACCAGCGGCAGGCGCAGCGGGCCGACATCCCAGCCGAGCAGCTCCATCGCCTTCTTGACCGGAATTGGGTTGACCTCGCAGAACAGCGCGTCGATCAGATTGTGGTACTTGAACTGCATCTTCGCCGCTTCCGGGTAGCGGTTTTCAAAGCATAGCTGGGTCAGGTCGTGGGTCTCCTGCGGGGCTACATTGGACAGAACAGAGATCACGCCCTTGCCGCCGAGCGCCATCAGCGGGACGATCTGGTCGTCGTTGCCCGACCAGACGTTGAGCTCATCGCCGCACTTGGCCATGACCTCGGCCAGCAGGCTGAAATTGCCGGAAGCCGCCTTGAGGCCGTTGATGTTCGGGTGCCTGGACAGCTCATACAGGGTGTCGGCCGCGAAGCATACGCCCGTGCGGCTCGGCACGTTGTAGAGGATGATCGGCAGGTCGCAGCTGTCCGCAATCGCGGTGTAGTGCGCAATCAGGCCGCGCTGGGTGGTCTTGTTGTAATACGGCGTGACCGAAAGACCGCCGTCCGCGCCGCATTCCTTGGCGAACCTGGTCAGCTCAATAGCATACGCGGTATCGTTCGAGCCGACGCCCGCAACGACCGGAACGCGGTGGTTCACATATTCACAGCACCAGGAGACGACCTCGCGGTGCTCCTTGTCGTGCAGGGTGGAGGACTCGCCGGTCGTACCGCAGACAATAATCGCGTCCGTGCCGTGAGCGATCTGGTGGTCGATGATACGGCCGAACTCCTTATAATTGACTTCGCCGTTGGCCTTGAAGGGCGTGATGATCGCAACGCCCGCGCCGGTAAATACAGGATTCTTCATAGTATTGCAGCCTCCTTAACGGTCCATATAGCCTTCGGCGCACAGCAGCTCCGCCATCAGGACAGCGCCACCAGCTGCGCCGCGCAGGGTGTTGTGCGACAGGCTGACAAACTTGTAGTCATACAGAGCGTCCTCGCGCAGACGGCCGATCGAAACACCCATGCCGCCTTCTAAATCGCGGTCGAGGCGGGTCTGCGGACGGTTATCCTCTTCAAAATAGGTCAGGAAATGCTCCGGGGCAGAGGGGAGACCCAGCTCCTGGGCGCGGCCCTTATAGCTGCGCCAGCGCGCGATCATCTCCTCCTTGGTTGGCTTGTTCTTGAATTTGACGAACGCCGCCGCCATATGGCCGTCCGAGCAGGCCACGCGCAGGCACTGCGCCGTGATGACAGGGGAGGTGGCGGGCTCGATGTGGTCGCCTTCGATGTGGCCCCAGACCTTCATCGGCTCCTTTTCACTCTTTTCTTCCTCGCCGCCGATGTAGGGGATGACGTTGTCTACCATCTCCGGCCAGGTCTCAAAGGTCTTGCCCGCGCCCGAGATCGCCTGATAGGTGCACACAGCGACTTCGGTCGGCTCGTAGTCCATCAGTGCGGTCAGCGCCGGCACATAGGACTGGATCGAGCAGTTGGACTTGACGGCGATAAAGCCGCGCTTGGTGCCCAGACGCTTGCGCTGCGCCGGGATGATCTGCGCGTGGTCGGCGTTGATCCCCGGGATGATCATGGGAACGTCGGGCGTCATGCGGTGCGCCGAGTTGTTGGAGCAGACCGGGCACTCGAGCTTTGCGTACTTTTCTTCCAGTGCACGGATCTCGTCTTTCTTCATATCGACCGCGCAGAAGATGAAATCCACCTTGGAGGCGATCTCCTCTGCGTCCGCGGTCGCGTCGTACATGGCCATGTCCTTATACTTTTCCGGCATCGGAACGGACATCTTCCAGCGGCCTTCGCAGGCTTCGGCGTAGGTTTTGCCGCGGTTGCGGGCGGATGCCGCCAGCGCGACGACCTCAAACCAGGGGTGGTTTTCCAGCAGCAGCGTAAAACGCTGGCCCACCATGCCGGTCGCGCCGACAATGCCTACCTTATACTGCTTCATGTGTACCAAATCCTTCCAAACAGATTTTCTAACGAATTTTTTGCGCCATGCAATTCCTGCAAAGAAAAATACCGGTTGAAAAACCGGTATGATCTATACTATAATAGAGGGAGCGGATAAACCGCAGCCTTCTAATCAGGATAGCTCTCCACCGGCATTTCTGCTGATGACAGACGCAGGGATATTTTCCAGCAGCGTCCAGCACGGCCTTGCCGCAACAAGAACCGGCTTCGGCGGCAGACCCTTTCTCGGCTGCTCAACGGGTTTACGGACCCTTCCAGACCGATACTGATGAAAACCGCGCCTCTATCTGTGAATGTACTTTTCGTTCTTATTTTAAGATACGTCAATTTATTTGTCAATAGAAGGCACAAAAAATAAAATGGGAGATGATGAAATGAAACGAATCTTATCCATGCTTCTCTGCGCAGCAGCGCTGGTGGGATGCCTGAGCGTCGCGCCGGCCTCTGCTGTAGATACTGTGGATACCGATGTGACGCTGCGCGTCGGGCTGACGATCGGCGGGGCAAACACATTTGCCGACCCCAAGCTCGAAAACGTTTCCGGCGAGCCGACCGGCTACACGATCGGCACGATGAACGGGACGAGTTTTTCCGGCGGTACGTCTGTCTCGGCTTCTCAGCTGACCATCAAGCTGGTAAGCGGCGCTTTTCAGGTGACCGATACGGCGACCGGCAAGGTGCTGTACACCTCTGCCGCGGGCGCGGACCATATCGCCATCCGCCCGAACAGCGACCTGACCTGGTTCAAGGGCTACCAGTGGCACGGCGACTTTGTCTACCGCCGCGCCTCGGATGGGAACATCACCGTTATAAACTATGTCGGTCTGGAGGATTATGTGAAGGGCGTCCTGCCGTATGAGATCGATCCGGACTGGCCTGCGGAAGCGCAGAAGGCACAGGCGGTCTGCGCGCGCTCCTTCGCGCTCGGCACGAGCAAGCACAACGAGTATTACGAGCTGTGCAACACCACAAACTGCCAGGTCTATCTGGGCGCCAACCGCGCGACCGAGGCTTCGGATGCTGCGGTCGATGCCACGCAGGGCGAATACCTGACCTACAACGGCGAGCCGGTGATCGGCTACTTCTTCTCGTCGGACGGCGGCGCGACCGAGGATGCGGTCAACGTATGGGGCGGCGATTATCCGTACCTGCAGGGCAAGGAAGACCCCTATGAGACCTACGACAGCTCGTGGAGCGTAACGATGACGGCGGAGGAAATCCGGCAGAAGCTGGTCAGCGCTGGATACTCCATCGGCACGGTCGCAAACGTGGAGGTCACCAGGCGCACGGATACGGACAACGTCAACGAGGTGACTGTGACCGATACCACCGGTAAGCAGGTCGTCATCCGGCGCGACGACTGCCGTACGGTGTTCGGTCTGGACAGCATCCGCTATACCATAACTCCCAATGCGTCCGCCAGCACTGCCGCGACGCTGCCGCAGAGCACGAGCGTCAAAATCCAGCCGTCTACACATGTGGTAACCGTTGACGGCGAGCGTGTCGACCCGCAGGGCTACAATATCAACGGCTATAACTTCTATAAGCTGCGCGACATCGCTTACATACTGAACGGCACGGACAGCCAGTTCAATGTGACCTGGGACGGCGCGAACAACCGCATCGTACTGACTGACGACGCGGCGTATCAGGAAGTCGGCGGGGAGATGGCCTCCTCCGCCTCGGCTGCGATCAAGAATGTCTCGGAATCGGATTCCACCATTGTGCTCGACGGCAAAACGCTGTCCCTGACCGGCTACCGCATCAACGGCAATAACTATTATAAGATCCGCGATGTCGGCAGCGCACTTGGCTTCTCGGTGGATTTTGATCCGGAGACCGAGATCGTCCTGATCGGCAGCGCGAATGCCGGACAGGACGACACGCAGGACAACCCCAAGGACGAAACCCCGATCACCAACGCGGCAAGCTATACGTTCAACGGCTCCGGCTGGGGCCACAGCGTCGGTATGAGCCAGTGGGGCGCATACGGCATGGCGCGGCAGGGCTTCGGGTATGAGGATATCCTGAAATTCTACTTCACCGGCATCGAGATCGCCGGCTGAATATTGTGGTAGCAAAGGAGGAAACGGCATGGGCGCTCCGCGCGGGCGTCCATGCCTTTATGAATGAAGAAAAGCGATTTTTATTTTGACCTGCCCGAGCGTCTGATCGCACAGCACCCGCTTGCGCAGCGCGACGCCTCACGGCTCATGGTGCTCGACCGGGCGGACGGCTCGGTGACGCACCGCCACTTCCGCGACCTGCTGGAGTATGTGCAGCCGGGCGACTGCATGGTATTCAATAATTCGCGCGTCATCCCGGCGCGCCTGATGGGCCACGCCGTAGGGCGCACCACACCGATCGAGGTGCTGCTGCTGACCGACAAGGGCGACGGCCTGTGGGAATGCCTGACCCGCCCGGGGCGCAAGACACGCGAGGGCGTGGAGCTGACCTTTGGCGACGGCCTGCTGACCGCGACGGTCGAAAAGGTTCAGCCGGACGGCAATCGCCTGATCCGCTTCCATTACGAGGGTATTTTCCTGGAAATTCTGGACCAGCTCGGTAC
>USLE01000135.1 GCA_900555465.1 uncultured Butyricicoccus sp. | reverse complement strand
ACCTATAAGATCGGCATGCAGAATACGAATTTCTCGCGCGGCTCGATCCACTACGTCGGCAGCGAGATCCGCGCGGTCATTTTGAACAAAATGCACATTGCGGCGGATGATACCGTGTGCATCGTCTCGGGCGAGTCGATCGCGGTCGAGTCTGCGATCATCGCGGGCGAGGGAACGGTCATTGCGGTCGAGTACAACCAGAACGACCGCCGCACGATGGAGGAAAACATCGAGCAGTTCGGCCTGAACAACATCACGATCATCGACCATGTGGACGACGAGAGCATGAAGGGGCTGCCGGTGCCGTCGCTGGCGTTCCTCGTCGCGTCCGCCAGCATGGAGCAGGAGATCGAGTGCCTGCTGCGGCTCAATCCGCATATGGAGTTCGTGATCTACACGCTGGACTTCCGCTGCGCGGCCTCCCTACCGGAGATTTTCGCGCGCTACGGCATCGGCGAGACCGAGGTGATCCAGATCGCGGTCTCCCGGCTGACGGGCAAGCACACCTTTGCCGCAGAGCCTGCGCCGTGGCTGATCTCGGGCAAGGCGTAAAGTGGAAAACACTGTCGGTCTTTGTGCGTGTCCGCGTGTCGGAAACATTTGTTTTTGTGCGAAATGCCGATTGACAGTTTTTCGTCTCTTTACTATAATAAAGCTCAGAAACAATCAAATCATCCAAAGATGATGAGGGAGACAGTAGGTTCCGAACCGAACGCCGCAGCGAGCCGGGGCATGGTGCAAGCCCGGCGCCAGTAGGCCCTAACCGAATATCACTCCGGAGTTGCAGCCCGAAACCCCTTGGGGAGTAGGTGCTGACGGTTTTTCCCCGTTACAGGAAGCGCGTATGTTGGTATGCAGTAACGGGTGGTAGAACGATAAGCAAAACAAGGCTTTCGTCCCTTTACGGGGACGGAAGCCTTTTCTTTTCATCCGGCATACAGAAGCGGGCAAGAATACGGACAGATCAAGGAGGAAACAGCATGAAAAACATGGTCGAGATCCGCTGGCACGGCCGCGGCGGACAGGGCGCGAAAACCGCCTGCCTGCTGCTGGCGGACGCGGCGTTTGCGTCGGGCAAGTATGTGCAGGGGTTCCCGGAATACGGCCCTGAGCGCATGGGTGCGCCTATCACGGCGTACAACCGCATTTCGGACGAGCGGTGCACCATCCATTCCAACATCTATGAGCCGGATTATGTCGTTGTGGTCGACGAGACGCTGCTGCAGTCGGTCGACGTGACGCACGGCTTAAATCCCAAGGGCGCGATCGTCATCAATACCCACAAGTCGCCCGACGAGGTGCGCCCGCTGCTGCGTGGCTACGAGGGCCGCGTGTACACGATCGACGCGCGCGCGATTTCCGAGCGCACGCTCGGCAAGTATTTCCCCAATACGCCCATGCTGGCCGCGATCGTCAAGGTCAGCGGCGTGCTCGACCCGTGGCGGTTCGTATCCGATATGGAGGCGTCTTTCAGGCATAAGTTCGCCACCAAGCCGCAGGTTATCGAGGGCAACATGGAGTGCCTGACCCAGTCTCTCAAGGAGGTGCGCGGATAATGGCTAAATGCGCAAAGGATATTAACGAACAGTCGCCCTGGCAGGACCTGACCCCGGGCGGCGAGATCTACGAGGGCGGCACTGCCCGCCTGACCATGACGGGCGAGTGGCGCGCCAACATCCCGGTGTGGGATGAGAGTAAGTGCAAGCAGTGCCTGCTGTGCGCCCCGTTCTGCCCGGACTCGTCCATCCCGGTCAAGGACGGCAAGCGGGCGGACTTTGACTTTGATCACTGCAAGGGCTGCGGCATCTGCTGGAAGGTGTGTCCCTTCGGCGCGATCGACTTTGTGAAGGAGGAAAAGTGATGAGCATCCGAGAGCGGCTTTCGGGCAACGAAGCGGTTGCCTATGCCATGCGGCAGATCAATCCGGACGTGTTCGCGGCTTTCCCCATCACGCCCTCGACCGAGATCCCGCAGTATTTTGCGCAGTACGTTGCAAACGGACAGGTGGATACCGAGTATGTGACAGTCGAGTCCGAGCACTCGTCCATGTCCACCTGCATCGGCGCGGAGGCGGCGGGCGTGCGCGCGGTCACCGCAACCTCGTCCTGCGGTCTGGCGTTCATGTACGAGCTGCTGTACGTCGCGGCGTCTTCGCGCCTGCCGATCACGCTCGCGTGCGTCAACCGCGCGCTGACCGGCCCGATCAACATCAACAACGACCATTCGGACTCGATGGGCGCGCGCGACGCGGGCTGGATCCAGCTGTACGCGGAGAACAACCAGGAGGCGTATGATAACTATTTGCAGGCCATGCGCATCGCGGAAACGCCCGATGTACGCCTGCCGATCATGGTGTGTCAGGACGGCTTCATCACCTCGCACGCGGTCGAGAACATCCTGCTCGAGGAGGATGACGCGGTCAAGGCGTTTGTCGGCGAATACCATCCCGAGCACGCGCTGATCGGGCGGGAGACCCCGCTGGCGGTCGGCCCGTACGACGTTTCACCCTACTACATGGAGCACAAGGTACAGCAGGCCGAGGCGATGAAGAACGCAAAGCGTGCGATTCTGGACGTGGCGGCGGACTTTGAAAAGACCTTTGGCCGCAAGTACGGATTTTTCGAGGAATACCGCATGGAGGACGCGGAGGTCGCGCTCGTGCTGATCGGCTCGACCGCGGGCACAGCCAAGGCGTGCATCGACCAGCTGCGCGCGGCGGGCCGCAAGGTCGGCCTGATCAAGCTGCGTGTGTTCCGCCCGTTCCCGGCGGAGGAGCTGGCGCAGGCACTGGGCCACGTCAAGGCGGCGGCCATCATGGACAAGAGCGAGAGCTTTTCCGCCTGCGGCGGCCCGCTGTACGCCGAGACCTGCGCGGCGTGCTACGATCTGGAGACCCGCCCGGTGCTGATCGACGTGGTATACGGCCTGGGCGGCCGCGACGTGGCGGTCGAGGACATCGCCCGCGTGTACGACCATCTGTTCCTGCTGGCCGAGAACGGCGGACAGGGGCCGAAGTACATCCACATGGGCCAGCGCAGCAGGGAAACGGAGGTGCTCTGAAATGGCATATAATCACAAAAAGGAACTGAGCAAACCCGAGCGCTTTGTCGGCGGCCACCGCCTGTGCGCGGGCTGCGGCGCGGGTCTGGTGTGCCGCGGCATGCTGCGCGCGCTCGACGAGGGGGACAAGGCGGTCGTGTGCAACGCGACCTCGTGCCTCGAGGTATCGTCCTTCCTGTACCCCTATACCGCGTGGGAGGATTCCTACATCCATTCCGCGTTCGAAAACGCGGCCGCGACCTGTGGCGGCGTGGAAGCAGCGTATAATGTATTAAAGCGCAAGGGCAAGCTGGACGGTACTTATAAATTCCTCGCCATCGGCGGCGACGGCGGCACCTATGACATTGGCTTCCAGTCGCTCTCCGGCGCGATGGAGCGCGGACATGATATGGTGTACTTCTGCTACGACAACGAGGCGTACATGAACACCGGCATCCAGCGTTCCTCCTCGACGCCGCGCTTTGCCAGCGCGACCACCACGCCGACCGGTTCGGTATCCGTGGGCAAAAAGCAGAACAAAAAGGATCTGACCGAGATCATGGCCGCGCACAACATCCCGTATGTCGCGCAGACCACCTTCCTCGGCAACTTCAAGGATTTCCACGAGAAGGCGCACCGTGCGATTTACACCGAGGGCCCGGCGTTTGTCAACGTCATGTCGCCCTGCCCGCGCGGTTGGCAGTATTCGCCCGAGCTGCTGCCCGAGATCTGCAAGATGGCGGTCGAGACCTGCGTCTGGCCGCTGTATGAGGTCATCGAGGGCAGGTGGCACCTGAACTACATGCCCAAGAAGAAGCTGCCCGTGACCGAGTTCATGAAGCTGCAGGGGCGCTTCAAGCATTGCTTTAAGCCCGGCAACGAGTGGACCATCGAGGCTGCGCAGCAGTATGTAGACGAGCAGTGGGAAAAGCTGGTCAGTCGCTGCGAGCAGAACTGAAAAACAAAATAACAAGACCGCTGGCATAGCGTTGCTGTGCCAGCGGTCTTGTCGCTTGTTATGGTTCTTCTGGCGGGTCATCCTCTGCGTTAATCCGGTTTACGATGCGGCCCAACGCCAAAAACCAGATGCGGGTCAGAATGAGCAGGAGCACATAGAGCACAATAATAGTCGTACCCTGATCAGTTCCCCAAAGCGTCCGGATGTGCGGGAGCAGCAGCACGCCGAGAGCAAGCACGATCACAAACGGTACCAGCCGCCAGAGAAAACGGTGCTCGGTGCGGCGCACAAACGGCTCCAGCCGCTTTTCGAGGAACGGGAGTATGGTCCGGTGCAGGATGGGCAGCAGAATCAGGATCAGCACGGATGCGGCAAGACGGAAATCATGCAGACGCGGGCCAGTGTTGATCGGCGGCATCGGCGGCATAGCGATCCCTCCCCGTTGTTTTGATGGTTCTATTATATATAGAGAATCGATATATGTCAAGCGTAAGACTGTCGAAGCGAAACAGACACAGGATGCAGCAGAGCGGAGGCGCAATAAAAAAAGAGCAGCAGAACCGCGCTTGTTTTATCAGGCGCGCTTGGAAAATTCTTTGGGGCTGCGCCCGAATTCGCGCTTGAAGGCTTTGAGGAAGTTGGAATAATCGTTGAACCCGCATTTCATGCACGCATCCATCACCGGCGCGCCCTCGCGGATCATGTTGCGCGCAACGGTGACGCGCTTTTTGATGATGAACTGATACAGGGTCAGCCCGGTGTAGGTCTTGAACTGGTGCCCCAGATGGGATTTGCTCACATAGCAGGCCTCGGCGAGGCGGTCGAGCGTCAGATCCTCCGCAAGGTTGTCGTTGATATACGCGACGACCTCGTTTACTTTTTCGTTTTCCGTCACATCCTTGCGGATGCTCTCCGGCGTTGCAAAATAGGCGCGGTTGAGATAGACCAGAAACTCGATCAGGTAAACATGGGCCAGCGTGCCGC
>USLE01000134.1 GCA_900555465.1 uncultured Butyricicoccus sp. | reverse complement strand
ACCGAGAACTGGCCCGCGCCCTCGACCTGGATGCAGCGCTCGTAGCCCGCGCGGGTGAGCTGCCGGGTGAGTCCTTCGAGCGGCGCCTCCTCGCCCGCGGCAATGGTCACAACCGCGCCCTGGAGCGCCGCGGGCGGCAGCGTGCGCTGCGCCGCAGCCTGCACGGATGCGACCGCGAAAGCGGCCTGCGGCAGCGCGTCCAGCGCGGCGAGCCGCCGCTGCTCGTAGCCGCGCGACACGCCGACCACGTCCACCATGACCAGATCGCGCGCGGGGATCTGCAGCACGGGCTTTTCCGCAAAGCCCTGCAAATCCGCGGAAAAACGCGCCGCGGCGCTGTCGTTGTCGGTCAGCACGAGCACCGGGCGGCCGGTGTCCAGCCCGAGCGCCGCCGCAAGGTGCGCCTTGTGGATGACCGACAGGCCGACGGCGAGCGCCGGGCTCCTGCCCGCAAGCAGGGCTTCCTTCAACTGTTTGTATTCTTTTAAGTAAGTTATACTTTTTGTGATCTCTGTCATAGTCCACCTTCTCGTGTGCAAACACGCCAAAAGGGCAGATTTTGCAATCTGCCCTAATTGTATGCATTTGTTTTGTGCTTAATGCGCGTGCGCGTCGTGCTCATGGTGGCAGGCCGCGCAGTCCATGTCGCAGCCGAGGATCTCAGCCGGGTCCTTGCCCATGCGCTTGTAGTAGTCCGCGATCGCCGAGCGGAGCGCTTCCTCCGCGAGCACCGAGCAGTGCATCTTGACCGGCGGCAGGCCGTCCAGCGCCTCCGCGACCGCCTTGTTGGTCAGCTTGAGCGCCTCTTCGAGCGTCTTGCCCTTGACCATCTCGGTCGCCATCGAGCTGGTCGCGATCGCCGCGCCGCAGCCGAAGGTCTTGAACTTGACGTCCTCGATCACGCCGTCGTCCGAAACCTTGAGGTAGATCTTCATGATGTCGCCGCACTTGGCGTTGCCGACCTCGCCGACGCCGTTTGCGTCTTCGATCTCGCCCACGTTGCGCGGGTGGGTGAAGTGGTCGAGTACCTTTTCGCTGTATTGCATAATAAATAACTCCTTTTTATAAAATTCCAAGTGGGACTCCGTCCCCCTTAGACTCAGACTCAGACTCAGCTGTGCAGTTCGCTTGCCGCGGTCAGATTGGGCTTGCCGTTCTCCCAGACCGGGCTCATCGAGCGCAGGGTCGCGACCACGTCGGTCACGGTCTCGATGATATAGTCCACGTCCTCCTCGGTGTTCTGCTCGCCGAGGGTCAGGCGCAGCGAGCCGTGCGCGATCTCGTGCGGCAGGCCGATCGCCATGAGCACATGGGACGGGTCGAGCGAACCGGTCGAGCAGGCCGAACCGGTCGATCCGCACACGCCCGCAAGGTCGAGTCGCAGGATCAGGCCCTCGCCCTCGATCGCCTCGAACACGAACGACGCCGTGCCCGGCAGGCGGTTCACCGGGTCGCCGGTATAGTGGGTGTACGGGATGTTGTCCATGATGCCCTTGACGAGCTTGTCCGTCAGCTTTTTGACGTAGCCCATCTTCTCTTCCATGCCCTCGACGGCTTCCTTCATCGCCGCCGCCAGGCCGATGCAGCCCGCGGTGTTCTCAGTGCCCGAGCACAGGCCGCGCTCCTGCCCGCCGCCGTATACCAGCGGCTCGAGCGCGATGCCTTTCCTGACATACAGCACACCCACGCCGCGCGGGCCGCGGAACTTGTGCGCGGACAGGGACAGCATATCGATGCCCATCTCCTGCACGTCGATCGGCATGTGGCCGACCGCCTGCACCGCGTCCGTGTGGAACTTCGCGCCGACCGCGTGCGCCAGCTCCGCGATCTCCTTGATCGGCTGGATGGTGCCGATCTCGTTGTTCGCCGCCATGATGGTGACGAGCGCGGTGTCCTCGGAAAGCTCGCGCTTCAGCTGCTCCAGATCGACGCGGCCCTCCTTGTCCACGTCCAGATAGGTGACGCGGTAGCCCTCTTTTTCCAGCGCCTCGCAGGTGTACAGCACCGCGTGGTGCTCGATCTTGGAGGTGATGAGGTGCTTGCGGCCCTTTGCCGTCGGGCCGTGCATAAAGCCGCGGATCGCGAGGTTGTCCGCCTGCGAGCCGCCGCCGGTGAAGATGATCTCGCCCGGGGCGTAGTCGTTGGCCTCGTTGACCGGCATCGCGGCGTTCAGGCACTTGCCGACCGTGGTGCGCGCCTCGTTGAGCGCCATCTTGGCCTCGCGGCCGATGCGGTAAAGCGAGGACGGGTTGCCGTAGAACTCGGTCAGCCACGGCTTCATCGCGTTGAACGCGGTTTCGGACAGGGGCGTGGTCGCCGCGTTGTCCGCGTAAACAAATCGCTTCATGTTATATCTGCCTTTCTCTCCCAAAAGGTTGTTTCACAAATCGCCGCAAATGCCGGAAAAATGCAGCTTTTACGGGTACTATTAATATACACCTGAAACGCGCATTTTAGCAAGCGAAAAACTGACGAAACGCACGCTTCGCTCGCCCTGTTTTTGCATCATTTCGTGCATTTTGCGCAGTTTCAGCCGCGCTTATGCGAGTCGAGCTGTTTTTTCAGCCGCTGGAGCACGTCGTCGTACTTGGCCGAGCGCGCCGTCGGGTTGCCGCGCAGCATGCTCTTGCGCGTGCGGCTGAGCGCTTCCGCACGATCCGCAAAGCGGCGCTGGATATCGTCCAGCCCGGCAAGGATCTGCTCTTTTGCGTCGGTGAACTGCTCTTTCGCGCCGTCCATCCTTTCGGCGAACTCCCCGCGCGCCTCATCCATGCGGTAGGACAGTTTGGTCAGCCGCACCTTGGCGGTCTCGGCGAGCTGGTCATACGCATCGCCCGCCTGCTCGCGCATATCATCCAGACGGCCGGCAAATTCGCCGCGCGCGCCATCCATCTTTTCCGCAAACTCGCCGCGCGCCTCGTCCACCCGGTAGGACAGGTTGGTCAGATGCACGAGCGCGGTCTCGGAAAGCTCGCGCCGCAGCTCTGCGCTCTGCGCGCGCAGCTCGTCCAGCTCCTCGAGCAGCTTGGCCAGATCGAGCGCAGTGCGCACGGATACCACAACGTCGCCCGCAAAGCCGGCGGTCAGCAGGACATCCACGACGACCAGCGCGGCGAACGGCAGACCGGCCACGATCCACTCGACCGGCGGGTGGATCACCCGCGCGAGGATCAGCCCGAGAAAGCCCCAGCACAGCGAAGATTGCAGGCAGATCCGCCCCTGAAACTGAAAGCGATGGGTGGAATAATCCCAGTATTTGACCTTGAACAGCTTTTCCATGATGACGCCGACAATGTACTCGAATACGGTCGCCGCAACCATGCTCGCCAGAAACAGCGCCACCGGCTTATCGTACAGCGGCAGGGAGACATGCAGCAATATGGTCGCGCCGAAGCCGTAGATCGGCAGCATCGGCCCGCGCAGAAAGCCGCGGTTGACAAAATGCCGCTGCTGCACGGAGACCACCGTGGACTCAAAGCACCAGCCCAGAAAACAGTACAGGTAGAACACCAGCAGCCACTGCCAGGCGGAATAATCATAATACAAGGGGCAGCGCCCTCCTTTTCCCAAGTACGCCGCATCCGGCGCCTGTTTTACTATTTTATCGAATATTTTGACTTTTGGCAAGGGTACAGGTATAATAGTGGTACATGATTCTGATACAGGAAGGGCAGGATACCGCCATGCTGAATTTTACCATCCACACCACGACCGAGGTCGTTTTCGGTCGCAACATCGAAGAGCAGATCGGCCCCAAGCTCAAGGAGATCGGCGCGCACCGCGTGCTCGTGCATTTCGGCGGCTCCAGCGCCCGTTCCTCGGGTCTGCTCGACCGGGTGGAAAAGAGCCTGTTCGACGCCGGGCTTTCCTTCATCGAGCTGGGCGGCGTATCGCCCAACCCCAAGGTCGGCATGGTGCGCAAGGGCATCGCGCTGTGCAAGCGCGAGGGCATTGACTTCATCCTCGCGATCGGCGGCGGCTCGGTCATCGACTCCGCGAAGGGCATCGGCATGGGCGTCGCCACCGGGCGCGACCCGTGGGAATTCGCCGCGACCGGCGAAGCTCCCGCAGACACCCTGCCCATCGCAACCGTGCTGACGCTCGCGGCCTCCGGCTCGGAGACCAGCAACTCCTGCGTGCTCACCAACGAGGAAACCAAGGAAAAGCGCGGCATCACCAGCCAGACCAACCGCCCGCGCATCAGCTTTTTGAATCCCGAGAACACGTTCTCGGTCTCCAAATTCCAGACCGGCTGCGGCATTGTGGACATCATGATGCACACGCTCGAGCGCTATCTGACCCCGCAGGGCGGCGAAAGCGACATCACCGACCGCCTCGCCGAGGGCCTGCTGATCGCGACCCGCGACGCGGGCCGCCGCGCGCTCGCAAACCCGGACGACTATGAGGCGCGCGCCTCGCTCATGTGGGCGGGCAGCGTGTCCCACAACGACTACACCGGCTGCGGCCGCGCCCGCCTGTTCCCGGTGCACAAGCTCGAGCACGAGCTTTCCGCCTTCCGCGACGAGATCGCGCACGGCGCGGGCCTGTCCGTGCTGTTCCCGGCGTGGGCGCTGTATGAGATGGAGCGCGATATCCCGCGCTTTGCCCAGCTGGCCAACCGCGTGCTCGGCGTGGAGATGGACTTCGCGCACCCCGAGCGCACCGCGCGCGAGGGCATCCTGACGCTCAAACGCTTTTTCGAAGAGATCAACATGCCGGTGCACATGGCGCAGCTCGGCATCAAGCCGTCGGACTACGAAAAGCTGGCGGACAACACCGTGCGCACGGTCGGCGGCCCGGTCAAGAGCTATTCGCCGCTCGACAAGGACGCGATCCTCGCGATCTACCGTCTGGCGGAGTGACGCGCCGGCGGGGGAACGCGGTGCGCCTGCACGGCTGTGGGGGGCGGGTTTTTACGAGCCCGCCCTTTTCCCTGTCTCCTACCTGACGACAAACCAACCGAAAGGAGCCGCCCGAAGTGGCTGACATTTCCGTACAAAAC
>USLE01000133.1 GCA_900555465.1 uncultured Butyricicoccus sp. | reverse complement strand
GACGAGGACCGGCTGCACGGTCTGGGGCTGGGCGCGGACGACTATATCGTCAAGCCCTTTCTGCCGCAGGAGCTGGTGCTCCGCCTGACTGCGGTGCTGCGCCGCTCGTATGCCGCACAGCTGCAAAGTGCGGACAACAGCCTGCGCTTGGGGGATACTGTGGTCGACTGGGGGAGCGGTTCGGTCACGCGCGGCGGCAAAACCGTGCAGCTGACCGCGAAGGAATATGCCCTGCTGCGCAAGCTGGCGGACAACCGCGGCAATATCGTCACGATCGATGCGCTGTGCCGCGCTGCATGGGACGATGAAACCTTTGGGTACGAAAACACGCTCATGGTGCACATCCGCCGCCTGCGGGAGAAGATCGAGGCCAATCCCTCGAAACCGCGTTGGCTGCTGACCGTGCGCGGCCTGGGCTACAAGCTGGCGAAGGAGGAAGCGCAATGAAGGGGCTGGGACGCATCCTCGGGCGCTATGTCGGCGCGGCGATCGGCGTGGGCGTGCTGTTGCTTGTGCTCAATGCAGCTGCTTTTATTGCGTTTGTCCTGCACTGCTCGCAGGATATGCCTGAGATCGAGGACCGGGTCAGTGTGATCGCTGAGGGCATCCGGCAGCAGGCGGACGGCGGTTTTTCGGTTTCGGAAGAGGCGCGGACCGCACTGGACGAGCGGTACGTCTGGGCAATGCAGCTGGATGACGATGGAAACATCATCTGGGGCGACCGTATGCCGGAAGACCTGCCGCGGCATTTTACCGCGAGCGAGATCGCGTCTTTTTCCCGCTGGTATCTGGAGGATTATCCGGTCTATTCGTGGTCGGACGAGGACGGCCTGCTGGTACTGGCCAGCGCGCCGGGCAGCGAATGGAAATATTTGATGCAGTCCTCCACCTATATGATCGAGCAGGCGACGGTATGGATCCCGGCGGTGCTCATCCTCAACCTGCTGACCGCACTGGCGCTCGCTTTGCTGCTGGGCTGGCGCATGTACCGCGCTGCTGCGCCGCTGGCCGAAGGCATCAGCGGTCTGGCGCAGGGGCAGGGGGTCAAGCTCTCCGAGCGCGGCGTATTGGGGCTGCTGTCTGCCGATGTCAACCGCGCGTCCGAAAAGCTGCTCGCCCAGCGCGCGATGCTCGACAAGCGCGACCGCACCCGCACGGAGTGGATCGCGGGCGTATCGCACGATATCCGCACGCCGCTGTCGCTCGTGCAGGGCAACGCCGCCCAGCTGGAGGCAGACCCTGCGCTGCCCGGGCAGGCGCGGCACAAGGCATCCGTGATCCGCGAGCAGAGCCAGCGCATTGGAAGGCTGGTCAGCGACCTCAATCTGGCCTCCAAGCTGGAATATGAACTGCAGCCGCTTCATACGGCTGCGTTCCGCCCTGCGGCGATGCTGCGGGCAGCAGCGGCCGACGTGCTCAATAACATGCCGGACGAGCGGGTCTCCCTGTCGGTCGATATCCCGCCTGAGGCCGGTTCGCTGACCGCCCGGGGGGACGAAGCGCTGCTGCGCCGCGCGGTGGATAACCTGCTGCGCAACAGCATCCTGCACAATCCGGGCGCGGTGTGCATCCGTTTGTCGCTCGCGGCGGACGAACGCTCGTGGACGGTCACTGTGGAGGACGACGGCTGCGGCCTGGACGAACAAACCATGCAGCGCCTGCGCCGCCCGCGCGAAGATGCCCTGCCGTCGCACGGGCTGGGTCTGCTGCTCGTGCAGCAGATCGTTTTTGCGCACGGCGGCACGGTCCGCTTTGAAAACAGCCATCCCGGCCTGCGGGCCGTGCTCGACTTCCCAGGGCGGGAGAAATGAACCGCGACAAAATCTGCTGAATTCCGTATTTTCTTTTTGTGAAATATTTTTAGCGGGTTGCCCTTTTCGCACCATATGTTGTGTGTTATAATGGTGTCCAACACCAAATAGCACAAGTGAGGATAGATTATGGTTCGCGTCATCAAGAAAGACAACACCAAAGAAGCGTTCAACATCCAAAAAGTTGTGATCGCAGTCAATAAATCGGCTAACCGCGTGCTGTATACCTTTACCGAGGAGGAGCTGCGGGCGATCTGCGACCATGTCGAGGGCTATATCCGCGACCACGGCATGACCGAGGTGCAGATCTGGCAGATGCACAACATCGTCGAGGCTGCGCTCGAAGCGGTGCGTCCCGAGGTCGCCAAGAGCTACCGCGATTACCGCAACTACAAGCAGGATTTTGTCGGCATGCTGGACAGCGTGTATAAAAAGAGCCAGTCCATCATGTATATCGGCGACAAGGAAAACTCCAACACGGACTCCGCGCTGGTCTCGACCAAGCGCAGCCTGATCTTCAACCAGCTCAACAAGGAGCTGTACCAGAAGTTCTTTATGAATACCGAGGAACTGCAGGCCTGCCGCGACGGCTATATCTACGTCCACGATATGTCGGCCCGCCGCGATACCATGAACTGCTGCCTGTTTGACGTGCAGCACGTTCTGCAGGGCGGCTTTGAAATGGGCAACCTCTGGTACAACGAGCCCAAAACGCTCAACGTTGCGTTTGACGTAATCGGTGATATCGTGCTGTCCGCGGCGAGCCAGCAGTACGGCGGCTTTACTGTGCCGTCAGTCGATCTGCTGCTCGAGCCGTACGCCGAGCGCAGCTATGAAATGCTGACCGAGAAATACAGCCGTCTGGGTCTGGATGCGGAGACGGTCGAAAAAGAGGTCATGGCGGATATTCTGAACGATTTTGAGCAGGGTTTCCAGGGCTGGGAGTACAAGTTCAACACCGTTGCCTCCAGCCGCGGCGACTATCCGTTCATCACCATGACGATGGGCACCGGCACCGGCCGCTTTGCCAAGCTGGCCTCGATCACCATGCTGAACGTCCGCCGCAAGGGACAGGGCAAAAAGGGCCAGAAAAAGCCCGTCCTGTTCCCGAAAATCGTATTCCTGTATGATGAAAACCTGCATGGTCCCGGCAAGCCGCTCGAGGATGTGTTCGAGGCGGGAATCGAGTGCTCGTCCAAGGCGATGTATCCGGACTGGCTCAGCCTGACCGGCGAGGGTTATGTGCCGAGCATGTACAAAAAGTACGGCGCGATCATCAGCCCGATGGGCTGCCGCGCGTTCCTGTCCCCGTGGTACGAACGCGGCGGCATGAAGCCTGCCGACGAGGAGGACAAGCCGGTATTCATCGGCCGCTGGAACATCGGCGCGGTTTCGCTGCACCTGCCGATGATTTACGCCAAGGCGCAGCAGGAGAGCCGCCCGTTCCACGAGGTGCTGGACTACTATCTCGAGCTGATCCGCCGGCTGCATATCCGCACCTATGCGTATCTGGGCGAGATGCGCGCGTCTACAAACCCGCTCGCTTACTGCGAGGGCGGTTTCTACGGCGGCCACCTCAAGCCCTCGGACAAGATCAAGCCGATCATGAAAACGGCGACCGCGTCGTTCGGCATTACGGCGCTCAACGAGTTGCAGGAGCTTTACAACGGCAAGTCGCTTGTCGAGGACGGGCAGTTTGCGCTCGAAACGCTGGAATACATCAACGAGAAGGTCAACCAGTTCAAGGAAGAGGACGGCAATCTGTATGCGATCTACGGCACCCCGGCGGAAAGCCTGTGCGGCCTGCAGGTAGAGCAATTCCGCAAAAAATATGGTATCATTGAAGGGGTGTCCGACCGCCCGTACGTTTCCAACAGCTTCCACTGCCATGTGACCGAGGACCTGACCCCCATCCAGAAGCAGGATCTGGAGGGCCGGTTCTGGAACCTGTGCAACGGCGGCAAGATCCAATATGTCAAGTACCCGATCGACTATAATCTGGAGGCCATCCGTTCGCTCGTGCGCCGCGCGATGAAGCTCGGCTATTACGAGGGCGTCAATCTGTCCCTTGCTTACTGCGATGACTGCGGGCACGAGGAGCTGTCGATGGACGTCTGCCCCAAGTGCGGCAGCCGCAACCTGACCAAGATCGACCGCATGAACGGCTATCTTTCCTATTCGCGCGTCAAGGGTGACACGCGCCTGAATGATGCGAAAATGGCGGAGATCGCGGAAAGGAAAAGCATGTGATGCACTACCACAATATCACGAAAGACGATATGCTCAACGGCGACGGGCTGCGCGTTGTGCTGTGGGTCGCGGGATGCGCGCATGCCTGCCCGGGCTGCCACAACCCCGAGACCTGGGAAGCCGACAGCGGCATCCCGTTCGACCAGGCAGCAAAGGATGAGCTGTTTGCCGAGCTGGAAAAGGACTATATCTCGGGCGTGACGTTTTCCGGCGGCGACCCGCTGTTCCCGGGCAACCGGGAGACGGTCGGTGCGCTGTGCCGGGAGATCCGTCAGCGTTTTCCGGATAAGACCATCTGGATGTATACCGGCTACCGCTGGGAGCAGATCTCCGAGCTTGCCATATTGGATACGGTCGATGTATTGGTGGACGGACGCTTTGAACAGGCGCTTGCCGATACGGCGCTGCACTGGCGCGGCAGCGCGAACCAGCGCCTGATCGATGTGCAGCGCACGCGCGCGGCGCATGAAATCATTCTGCTTGACAAAGAGAGATAAGAAAGGGATGCAAAGCAGTTATGCAGAAAATCGCTAAATTCCACAAGGTATCGGAAAAACAGTTTATCGAGGACTGGTGCGCAGAGACCCGGTGCACCGCAGCCGAGGCGAAGCTGGTGTATCAGAGCATCCGTTTGCCGCGCCGGGCAACGGTCGGTTCCGCCGGATATGATTTTTTTGCGCCGGGCGCTTTCTCGCTGGTCCCGCATGAGACCATCAAGATCCCGACCGGCATCCGCGCAGAGATCGCGGATGGCTGGGTGCTGCAGATCTACCCGCGCTCCGGGCTGGGCTTCAAATACCGCCTGCAGATGGACAACACGGTCGGCATCATCGACAGCGATTATTTCACTGCCAAGAACGAGGGCCATATTTTTATCAAGATGACCAATGACGGCCGTCAGGGCAAGACGCTTTCCATCAGCGCGGGCGAGGGCTTTGCGCAGGGTATTTT
>USLE01000132.1 GCA_900555465.1 uncultured Butyricicoccus sp. | reverse complement strand
CCTTGGACGCATAATGCGCGATCTCAGGCGTGCGGATGGCGTCCGAGACGTCCTCATCATTCAGCATCACGCGCTGCGCGCCGTCCTGATACGCAAGCCGGATCTCGATCTCCGGCAGCGCGGCGGCAATGCCCGCTGCGTCCTCGCCTGAAATCCCCCTGCGGCACACCGCAAGGCCGACCGCGCGGTACATCGCGCCCGTGTCTACATAGACATAGCCCAGCCGCGCCGCGGCCGCGCGTGCGACCGTGGATTTGCCCGCGCCCGAGGGTCCGTCTATGGCAACCGAAATGTAACCCATTATCCTTCCTCCTGCTGCGCCGCCGACAGCCCGGCCAGCCGGCCGGTCGACCACGCGATCTGTAGATTAAAGCCGCCCGTATAGGCGTCCACATCGAGCACCTCGCCTGCAAAATACAGCCCGGCGCACTTTTTCGATTCCATCGTCTTGGGGTTGACCTCTTTAACCGACACGCCGCCCGTGGTGATGATCGCCTCGGCGATCGGGCGCTTGCCCGACACCACGACGAGGAAATGCTTGAGCGTGTGCAGCAGCGCCGCGCGCTGCGTTTTGGTGATGCCGTTGACCTTAGCGCGAGGGTCGATCCCGGAGATGCGGATGACCTCGGGGATGATCTTGCGCGGCAGCAGGTCGCCCAGCGCATTGATGAAATCGCTGTTCTTATGTTTGTCAAAGTCGCCGAGCAGGCGCTTGTCCAGCGTCTTTTCGTCGAGCGCGGGCTTGAGGTCGATCTCGATGTGATAGCCCTTGCTGCCGAAATGCCGCATATGTGCGGACGCGGACAGGATGAGCGGCCCGGACAGGCCGAAATGCGTAAACAGCATCTCGCCGAAGTCCGACCAGATCTTCTTGTTGTTCTCGAACACCGTCACCTGCACGTTGCGCAGGCTGAGCCCCATCAGCGCCTCGCAGCCGCCCGGGGTCACAAGCGGCACCAGCGAGCCGTTCGGCGACACGATCTTGTGCCCCGCCGCCCTGGCAAAGCGGTAGCCGTCCCCGGTCGAGCCGGTCTGCGGGTAGGATGCGCCGCCGGTCGCCACGATCACGCGGTCCGCAGGATACACCCTGCCGTGCGCCTGCACGCCGGTGACCCGCCCGTCCTGCAGGGCGAGCGACTCGACTGTCTCATGTACAATGGTAACACCGCTGCGTTTGACCCAGGTAAAAAGTGCGTCAATAATATCCGCAGATTTGTCCGAAACCGGGAACACGCGGTTGCCCCGCTCGGTTTTGAGCGGCACGCCGTGGTTTTCAAAAAACGCCATCACATCCGCGGGGGAAAAGCAGCCCAGCGCGGAGTACAGAAACCGCGGGTTGACCGGCACATTCTGCAGAACGCCCTGCACATCGCAGTCGTTGCACACATTGCAGCGGCCCTTACCCGTGATGAACAGCTTGCGGCCGACCTTTTCATTTGTCTCAAACAGCGTGACACGCGCGCCGCATTCCGCTGCGGTGCCCGCTGCCATCAGCCCGGCGGCGCCGCCGCCGATCACGATTATATTCAACGGATATCGTCCTCCGCTTTTTCGTATACGTCATATTCTTCCCAGATCCGCTCGAGCTTGTTGAAGGTCCGCTCGATCTCGTCCCGGCGGCTCATGCCCACTGCGACGATCAGCGCATTGACCACGCTGAGCGGCGCAACCAGCGAATCGACAAAGCTCGCCATATCGCTGCGGGCGAGCAGCAGATGGTCGGCCACGCGCGCGAGCGGCGACAGGTGCGAATCGGTCAGCGCGATCACGCTCGCACCGCGGTCGCGGGCGTACTGCATCGCGCTCAGCGTGCGCTTGGAATAGCGCGGAAAGCTCACGCCGACCAGCACGTCCCCCGCCCCGATGCGGAGCACCTGCTCAAAGATCTCGCTGGCGCTGTTCGTGCGCACCAGCGTCACATTTTCAAACAAAAGGTTAAAGTAAAAGCCCAAAAAGTTGGACAGCGCGCTCGAGGAGCGCACGCCCAGGATGTAAATGCGCTTGGCGCCGGTCAGCGCGTCCACCGCGCCCTGGAACGCCTCGCGGTCGATCTCGTCGAGCGTCATGCGGATCATGTCCATGTCCGCGTGCAGCACGGTCTGCAGCACATCGCGGTCGCCCATGCGGTCGCTCGACACCTCCATGCGCTGCACCGAGGTCAGCTTGTTGCGGATCATCTCCTGCAGGGCGCGCTGCAAATGCGGGTAGCCGTCGTAGCCCAGCTCGGTCGCAAAGCGCACGACCGTGGACTCGCTCACGCCGACCGTACTGCCCAGCCGGCTGGCCGTCATAAACGCCGCTTTGTCATAATGCTCCAAAATAAACCGCGCGATCTGTTTCTGCCCCTTGGAAAAGCCGGGCAGGTCGCTCTGGATTTTATTGATCAGATCGTTCATTTCCTGTCTCCCCTGCATACATACCTGCATTTTGCCGTTTCTATTGTAAGCGGTTTTGCGTCAAAATGCAAGATGTTTTGCATCAATCCTGCAAATTTGCAGCGATTCTCTGCAGGTAGGCAAGCTCCTCCGCAGTCAGCTCGCGCCATGCGCCGCTTTTGATCTTCGGGTCGAGCGGCAGCTCCCCGACCGCCACACGCTTGAGCCGCCGCACCTCCAGCCCGCACTGCTCGCACATTTTGCGGATCTGGCGGTTGCGCCCCTCGTGGATGGTCAGGCGCAGCTTGGCGCTCTGCTCGTCCTGCTCCAAAATGACCACGTCCGCCGGGCGGATTGCATATCCATCGATTTCCATCGGCTCGGCAAGGCGCGGGATGTTGTCCAGCCGCCCGCGCACGCGCACCTCGTAATGCTTTTCCACCTCGTGCCGCGGGTGGGTCAGCGCGTTGACCAGCGCGCCGTCGTTCGTAAGCAGCAGCAGGCCCTCGGAGTTGTAGTCCAGACGGCCGACCGGCACCACGCGCGCGCCGCAGCCGCGCACCAGATCCGCGACCGTCCTGCGGCCGCGCTCGTCCTTCATCGTGGTCACATAACCGCGCGGCTTGTAGAGCATCAGGTATTTCTTTTCCTCGGATGCGCCGATCGGCTTGCCGTCGATCTGGATCTTGTCGCGGCGCAGGTCGGCGCGGTCGCCCAGCGACGCCGCGTGACCGTTTACCGTCACACGCCCCTCAAGGATCCACCGTTCCGCCTCGCGGCGCGAGCAAAGCCCCGCCTGCGCGAGTATTTTCTGCAGTCTTTCTTCCACTGTTGTCCTCCCTTGTTGTCATCCGGTCATGTTTCACCAAAGATGCGGTCGAGGATGCGCTCCGGCAGGCTTTTTTCCTCCGCTGGCAGCAGCGCCGCGCCGCCGTACACCAGCGTGTCGCGCGCCAGCACCTTGTCCCCGATCCGGTATTCGATCTGCCCCGCGTGCGCGGTCCGCACCACCGGGGCATAGCAGATTTTATCCCCGTAGCGCACGGTCTGTATCTTCTCCCGCTCGCCGGGCAGCAGATAGGCGGTCACCGTGTTCTGCGCGAGCAGCGGCACGCTGTCCACGTCCCCGCCGAACACGCGCAGTGTCGTGATCTCGTTGCCTGCCTCGTGCAGCGTGACCGCCTCATACTGTGCAAAGCCCGCATCCAGCATCTGCATGTGGTCGTTCCAGTCGTTCGGGTCATTGAGCGTGACTGCGATCAGCGTGCGCCCGTTCCGCTCGGCCGCGGACACCAGGCAGCGCCCCGCCGCGCGGGTATAGCCGGTCTTGACGCCGATCGCGCCGTCGTACATGCTGAGCAGGCGGTTGTGGTTGCTCAGCGTGCGCTCGCCCACGGTATACGTCCGGGTGGCAACGATCTGGCGGAACACCGGGTCGCGCAGCGCGGCGGCGGTGATCTTTGCCAGCTCGCGCGCGGTCGTGTAGTGTCCGTCCTCCGGCAGCCCGTTTGGATTTTCGAAATGCGTGTCCGTCAGCCCCAGCTCGGCCGCCTTGTCGTTCATCTTCTGCACGAAATTGCCGTATCCGCCGCACTCGCCCGCGATCGCGACCGCCGCGTCGTTGCCGGACTCGAGCATCAGGCCGTACAGCGTGTCGCGCAGGGTGAGCGTCTCGCCCTCGCGCAGATACATGGACGAGCCATCGACCTGCGCATACTCGGCCTTGACCGTGTATGTGCGGTCCAGATTGCCCTCGCCCAGCGCCACGAGCGCGGTCATGATCTTGGTCGTCGATGCCATCGGCAGGCGCGCATCCGCGTTCTGCTCGAACAGCACCTCGCCCGTGTCCGCATCCATCACCACCGCGCCCTGCGCGCTTACTGCGCCGGACGCGGGGATACAAAGCGCGCAAAGCAGCAGCGCGCTGAAAAACTTCTTCACCGTCGCATCTCTCCCCTGCATGACAAAACCTACTCAGCAATTGTGTGAGTAGGTTTTGCGGGGAAAAGCGGCATTATTCGTCGGTTTCCGGGGTCTGCGGGGCGGCAGGCTCTGCCTTTCCCTTGTAGCCCTCCATAAAGCTGGAAACCTTGTTGATCGCACCCGGGATCATCTCGACCAGACGGTCGACCGTGGTCGAGGCCTGCGCGTTGACGCCGAGGATGTTGGCGCTGCCGTCGCGCCCAATGATCAGGAAGCAGACGGGCGATACCGTCACGCCCGCGCCGCCGCCGCCGCCAAAGGCCAGCGGTGCGTTCTGCGGCATGTGCTTGGGCGCAAAATCACTGCCGCCCGAGGCAAAGCCGAAGGTCACCTTGGACACCGGGATCACGGTCGTGCCGTCCGCGGTGGTGATCGGCGTGCCGATGATGGTATTGACGTCCACCATTTCCTTGATTTTGCTCATGGTTTCGGTCATCAGATTGCTGATCGGATGCTCATTCATGTTTTATCGCCTCTTCTTTCTTGATAAGCCGTTTGTACAGGCTGTATAATTCCCTGCTATGCCGCAGCAGCACAATCAGCAGCCGCAGCGGACGCAGCGAACAAAATACGGTAAACGCCCATTCGGTGTGGTCGGCCTCAAAGTCCGCGTCCACATCGACATGGTAATCCTTCATTTCAAAAGTATTCTCCAAAACCGG
>USLE01000131.1 GCA_900555465.1 uncultured Butyricicoccus sp. | reverse complement strand
ATCCGGCGCTCACTCGAGGAGGACGAGATCTACGCTGCGATTCGGGACGAGCCGCGGTTCCGTGCCGCGCTCGGCCGCCTGCGCGCCGCCATCCCGCCCGAGGCATAAAAAATGCGCCCGGAACGGAAAACCGTTTCGGGCGTTAGATTTTTTTGAGACGCTTTTTCATATTCAGAATGGAACTCCCCTGTTTTTGATTGCCGGGAAATAAATATAAAAAAACCACGCGGCTCGATCTGCAACCTGCGGCAAGCCCTGCGTGGACATATCGGTAAGTGGATTACTTATCGCTTTGCGTCTCGTGTTCGTCACCGAAGATCAAATCATCAATATCCGGGCGATCGGGCTTCTGCGGGATTCTGATCTTTCTCATTATCCTTTGCACCTCCTTCGTTTGCTATTCTATGCTATAGTATATCACGTTATGCAGAAAAAGCAAATGAAATTTCTGTAAAGTTACACAATTGTAACAATTCATTTGGAGGGTTTGTTAAATTCTTTGTTAAATCCGCTCATATCTCCGGGAAGATGGTCGTTTCTGATAAAAACGCACCTTTTATTTAACCACTCTTGTGCAAATATATGCAGCGAATGAATGCGGGAAAAATGCACCGCGTCCTCCGGTGCATCCAACAAAAAAAGCGGCAGGACATGCACCCTGCCGCTTTTGCGCATAATAAAACCCCCGCCCTGCCGATGCAGCCCAATTAGTAACCTGCACGACTCGGCAGGTGGGTTTTCTGTTTGGCATGTCTGCGCTTCCAACGTCCGTGTATACCCGGGAGGCCTGCTGCTCGATGCCAAAACTTTCCGAAATCCCGTACTAAAAATGTGGGTTAAAAAAAGGCTGCTGTCGCACAGGGCAGGGATCCGTTCATCCAAAACCGCGTTTTGGATGCGTAGGGTTCACCGCGCTGCCGCGCGGGTCAATCCTGTCCCGGCAAAAAGTTCCTTTACGAAAACTTTTTGCTCTGCTTGTATGAAAACGCACGCGATGCGCGTTTTCGGGGAAACCGCGTTTCCCGTTTCAGGCGCACGCTGCACGGGAGGGGTTATTCGTCCTCCTCGGCCTCGGCGCGCTCCATGACGATGTTGAACACTGCGTCTGCGATCTCGTCGTCCTCGACCGCTTCCAGCATCTCTTCGCCGTCTTCCTCGACGATCTGCATGATGACGACCTCTGCATCCTCCTCGAGCGAAAGCTCCGCCGGGATAAACGCCAGATAGGTCGTACCTTCATATTCCACGGTGTCGATGTGCTCAAACTCGACTTCGTTGCCGTCCTCGTCGATCAGCGTTACAAAATCGTTGCCGTATTCCTCGCTCACAGCGCCGGCACCTCCTTCATTTTCCTTGGTGCAAGATGCGGGGAATTCTCTCCCCGCTTTAAGCATAACAAATCGCGTCCGGTTTGTAAAGCCCAATTATGAGGGACTGCGCACTGTCATAGTATGCCGTCCATGCGAATTATCATACCAGCTAAAATCACCGAAATAAAGCCTTGACTTTTGCATGGGTTTCTGATATAGTGGTTCAGGAAACAAAGAAGAAGGCATCGTCCTCACCCGCAGCGACTGAGCAAACGGGTCAATAAATCCAAAGCCGTCTTGTGCGGTTTTGCGTTTATGTTTGGAGGACTGCCGCTTTGAGCCGGTCCTTTTTCTTTTTGTCTGAACCTGTTAATCGTTTGGAGGTGCTTACCAATCAGCAGCATGGAACATCAAATCAATGAAGAGATCCGCGATAAGGAAGTCCGTCTGATCAACGACGACGGCGAGCAGCTCGGCATCGTGCCCATCCAGAAGGCGCAGGAGGCCGCTGTGGAAAAGGGCATGGATCTGGTCAAAATCGCCCCGCAGGCCAAGCCGCCTGTCTGCAAAATCATGGACTACGGTAAATTCCGTTTTGAGCAGGCCAAGCGCGAAAAGGAAGCGCGCAAGAACCAGCGCATCGTGGAGATCAAAGAGATTCGCCTGACCCCCAACATCGACGTCGGCGACCTGAACACCAAGGTGAAGAACGCCTGCCGCTTCCTCAAGGACGGCGACAAGGTCAAGGTTTCGGTCCGCTTCCGCGGCCGTGAGGTCACGCATGCGTCGCTCGGTCAGGATCTGCTCCATCGCTTCGCGGAGCTGTGCGCGGATTGCAGCACGGTGGAAAAGCAGCCCAAGCTCGAAGGCCGCCAGATGCTCATGTTTCTGGCGCCCGCCAAGGACAAGTAAACCAAAAGCGCGGTTTTTGCGCAAATTCAGAGAGGAGCAAACCTAATGCCTAAGATCAAAACGCACAGCGGTGCAAAGAAGAGATTCTCCGTAACCAAGAACGGCAAGTTCAAGCGCGGCCACGTCGGCAAGCGTCACCTGCTCAACGGCCACGGCAAGACGACCAAGCTGAAGCGCCACCTCCGCAAGGAAGGCTTCGCGGATTCCACCAACGTAGCGCAGCTCAAGCGTCTGCTGCCGTACAAGTAATCAGAACATTATCTTTCATATAGGAGGCAATTACAAATGGCAAGAGTTAAGGGCGCAATGATGACGCGCAAAAGAAGAAAGAAGATCCTCAAGCGTGCCAAGGGCTACTGGGGTGCCAAGTCTACCCACTACCGCGTAGCCAACCAGGCGGTCATGAAGAGCCTGAAGTACGCGTATATCGGCCGCAAGCACAAGAAGCGCGACTTCCGCCGCCTGTGGATCACCCGTATTTCGGCTGCTGCAAAGTCCTGCGACATGAACTACAGCCGCTTCATGAACGGCCTGAAGAAAGCTGGCATCGACCTCAACCGCAAGATGCTCGCCGACCTGGCTGTCAACGACAAGGCTGCTTTCGCCGCTCTGGCGGAGAAGGCCAAGGCTGCGCTCTGATCCGCGCACCGGGTCACGACCAATCAAGGGAAGCCCGTCCGGTCAAACCGGACAGGCTTCCTTTTTTTGTTCCCTCCCCCGGAAAACTGTGCTATAATAAAGGCAGCAAATGTATGAAAGGTGGTTTTCCCATGCAGCAGCCGATCCGAATCATTTCCCGTGCGAACAAGCGGCTTTTCGCCGATGCGATACCCGGCCACTTTGCAACCAATCATTCGCATATCAATTATTACGTTGATATGTCCGAGATCAAGCACAATATGTCGATGGCACGCGAAGCGGCGCAGAGCATTGCGTTCCACTTTTCCATGACCAGCATAGATACGATCATGTGTATGGAAGGCACGGAATACATCGGCGCGTATATTGCGCGCGAGCTGGCCAACGGCGGCCTGAACGGCATGAATACCGGCAAGGATATCTATCTGGTCGAGCCGGACAGCAATGTCAACGGCCAGTTCATGTTTGCCGACAACCTGCGCCACATGATCGAACACCGCAACGTGCTCGTGCTGGTCAACACCGCCTCGACCGGCCAGACCCTCTCACAGACGCGCGAGTGCGTCGAGTATTACGGCGGCCGCATCGCGGGCTACTCGGCGCTGTTTTCCAACATCTCCGAGCTGGACGGCAAGCCGGTCGTCAGCCTGTTCTCGGGCGCGGATTTCCCGCATTACCAGAATTTCGTGCGCGGCAAGGACTGCCCCGCGTGCCGCGCCGGCACGCCGCTGGACGCAATCGTCACCCCGCGCGGCTATACCAAGCTGTAAGCAGCATCAAAAAAACCGGAAGGCCTATTTGCCTTCCGGTTTTTGTTTTGCGCAGCCCGTGTGGGCGCAGCACCCGCCGCGCCGCGGGCAGTGCGCGCGCCGCTCGCACACCTCGACGTCCCCGCCCTGGATGCGCAGCGCTTTTCCGTTCACCACACAGTCCGCCATCTTGCGGCGCGCGGTGTTGTACATCGCCTGCACGGTCGTGCGCGCCACGCCCATCTGCGCGGCCGCCTGCTCCTGCTGCATGCCTTCGAGGTCGATCAGGCGGACCGCCTCATATTCGTCCAGCCCCATGATGACGGTTTCCGCCGCGCATCCCATGCCGCGCGGGCCGAACTCGCGCCACGCCGGCAGGCCGCAGACCCGGCGGCATTTTTTCGGTCTGGGCATGGGTCAGCCGTGGCAGTGCCCGCCGCAGGCATGGTCCCCGTGGGATGCGCAGTCGTGCCCCTCGCCGTGGTGCGCATGATGGCTGCACTTGACATCCGGGTTATATGCCAGCGAGCCGGACAGGAAAGCCGCGACCGCCTCGTCCGCGCCGCCCTGCACGCCGCCCAGCAGACGGATGTTCGCCTCTGCGAGCGCGGCCTGCGCGCCGCCGCCGATGCCGCCGCAGATCAGGGTATCCACGCCCTGCGCGGCCAGGAAGCCTGCGAGCGCACCGTGCCCGCTGCCGTTGGTGTCAACGACCTGCGACGAGAGGATTTTCCCGTCCTTTGCCTCATATATTTTGAACTGGGCGGTGTGGCCGAAATGCTGGAATACCTGACCGTCCTCATAGGTGACTGCGATTTTCATCTGGAATACGCCTCCGTATTTTATTTCCGGCATATGCCGGTTACTAAGTATATGATAGCACATTTTCGGCATATGTCAATAACTTTCGGGCTCAGTTTGAGCTCTCTCCTAGCATTGCGCAAGCGAAAAACGGCGGCAAGCGCCGCCGCTTGAGCCTGTCGAAAAACATAGTTTTTCGAACAGACTCTCGATTGAAACTACAGTTTCAATCGAAGTTCCGATACAAAAGGGTGCGAAAAACGCACCCTTTTAATCGGTTTGTATCACAAAATCGGGCAAAGCTCGATTTTGCGATGCCGCTCACAGAGCGGCTATTAAATACGCGCTGCGGCGCGAAAGACTTTTTCGACAAACTGACAGCAACATGCACCGCCTACTGTTTTTACGGCCGCAGGAACGCCGGCAGGCGCCGTCTCGCCTCCAGCCGGTAGATGCGCGCCCCCTCGGCGGAGAACTTCTCCTCGTACTCGGTCATCACATTGCCCTCGAAGTCCGAATGGTGCAGGTCGAGCGAAATGTTCTGGAGCAGCCAGCCGAACTGGCAGATCTCCGCAAGCGTCCACTCGAAAAAGCGCTGGTTGTCGGTCTTAAAGC
>USLE01000130.1 GCA_900555465.1 uncultured Butyricicoccus sp. | reverse complement strand
GTCGGGGCGACTGCAACGCCGGTGATGGTCTGGATCATGCGGCTGGCGCGGTAGATCTGGGTGGTTTCGATGTTGCAGGCGATGCCGAAATGGTCCGCGCGGGTCTTGAGCGCCATGACGCATTCCTCCATCGAGGCGTTGCCCGCGCGCTCACCGATGCCGTTGATCGTGCACTCGATCTGGTCGATGCCCTCTTCCACGCCGGCCAGCGAGTTTGCAACCGCCATGCCGAGGTCGTTGTGCATGTGGCAGGACAGGACGACGTTTTCAATGCCCTCGGTGTGCTCGCGCAGGTAACGGATGCGCTTTGCATATTCCTCGGGCACCATGTAGCCGACCGTGTCCGGAATGTTGATCGTCGTTGCACCCGCCTTGATCGCGGTCTCAACCACGCGGCACAGGAAGTCCAGATCCGAACGGGTTGCATCCTCAGCGGAGAACTCCACATCGCTGCAATACTTCTTCGCATAAGCGACGTTGTGCGCGATCGACTCGATGACCTCATCCGGCGTCATTTTGAGCTTGTATTCCATGTGCAGCGGCGAAGTGGCCAGGAAGGTATGGATGCGGGCGGATTCCGCGCGGCGGATGGAATTCCACGCAGCGTCGATATCCTTTTCCACGCAGCGCGCCAGCGAGCAGATCGTGGAGCCGCGGACGTTATCCGCAATCGCAGCGATTGCCGCTGCGTCGCCCGGCGACGCGATTGCAAAGCCCGCTTCGATAATATCCACCTTGAGCGCTTCCAGCTGCTTGGCGACCTCGATTTTTTCATTCAGGTTCATGCTGCAGCCCGGGGACTGCTCGCCGTCACGCAGGGTGGTGTCAAAAATTCGAATCGTTCTACCCATTTTCTTGTCCTCACTTTCAGGTAATTTGGGGTGTACAGGGACAAAAAAAGCTCCGTCCCTTAATCAAACATTAAGAGACGAAGCGAAGCTCCGCGGTACCACTCTTGTTGCCGCATATACTGCGACCACTCAGCGCGCATCCATCAATGCGCCGCCCCCGTAACGGTGGGCATCCGTTCCAACCTACTGCAAACGCTTTCAGCGGACAGCTCCCGGGCGAGTTTCACCGTTTCCTGACGCTGCCTTGCACCAGACGGCAGCTCTCTGCGGACAGGGGGCGCGGTTACTTTACCCGTTCATCACCTTTTTCAATATGGTTCTATCTTATATTGCATGCGTCCGCTTGTCAAGAGTTTTTTTATTTTTCCACGCTTTGTCTCTGCTGACTTGCGAAATGGGCGCTAATCTGGTATAGTTAAGTTTATACTGTGTAAAGAGATCGAAAAAAAGAGGAGTTTATGTCACGTGAAACAACTGGGATTGCTTATTCGCTTAATCATCGGCATCATTGCCGGCACCATCATCGGCCTTGCCGGCGGCTGGCTCGGCGTTGCTGATTCCGTCGGCTTTATCGCCGTTATCCGTGCATTTGCGACGTTTACGTCGCTCTTTTCCACTTTCCTGTCCTTTATGATCCCGCTGATCATCCTGTCGTTTATCACCGTGGGCATGGCGGAGCTCGGGAAAAAGGCGAACCGCCTGTTCGGCCTGACGCTGCTGCTCGCCTACGGCACCACCGTCGTCTCCGGCTTCCTGACTTTCTTTATCGGCCGTGCCGCACTTCCGTCGCTGATCCAGCCGATCACCGGCGATATTATGGAAAGCAATGCGTTTGAGCCGTTTTTCGCGATTGAAGTTGAGCCGATCTTCGGCGTAATGACCGCGCTCGTGCTTTCCTTTGTGCTGGGCATCGGCATGGCGAACCTGCGCGGCAGTTCCCTGCTGGACGTGTTCCGCGATCTGCAGAAGATCGTCTCCGGCGTACTTGCGCGCATCATCATCCCGCTGATCCCGGTGCACATCGCTGGTCTGTTCGCGGGTATTGCGGCAGAGGGCCGTCTGTTCGCCACCATCAAGATGTTCGCTTCGCTGTTTGCCATCATTCTGGTGCTGCAGGTGTTGTATATCCTGTCGCAGTTTGCGCTGGCGAGCGTGGTGTGCCGCCAGAACCACATGAAGGGCATCAAGAACGTCATTCCGGCCTACTTCACGGCACTCGGCACGCAGTCGAGTGCGTCCACCATCCCGGTTGCCCTTGAGTGTGCCTATAATAACAAGGTCAACCGCGATGTGGCGGACTTTGTGATCCCGCTCTGCGCGACCATCAACCTCAACGGCGACACCATCTGTCTGGTGCTCGGTTCGATGGGCATTATGATTGCCAGCGGTATGAACCCGACGCTTGCGCTGTTTGCGCCCTTTATCATGATGCTCGGCGTGACGATGGTGGCGGCACCGGGTGTGCCCGGCGGCGGCGTCATGGCGGCGCTCGGCCTGATCACCTCGATGCTCGGCTTTACCGATCCCATGCAGCAGCTCATCATTGCGCTGCACTTCTCGCAGGACAGCTTCGGCACGGCGACCAATGTCACCGGCGATCAGGCTATTGCACTGATTGTCGACAAATTCGACTGCTCTGCAAAAACCGAAAGCCGCTGATCCCGGCGGCGGAAAGGAGTACCCGGTATGGAGGTATTTTTCGATATTGTCCGTCAGTTTGACTACAGCATTCTGGTGATGATCTCGGACCACCTGCGCGGGGGGCTTTCCGACACGGTCTGGACCGTGATCACCACGCTCGGCAACGGCGGCGCGCTCTGGATCGTGGCTGCGCTTGTGCTGCTCTTTTTCCGCAAAACGCGGCGCGCGGGTGCGGCGATGCTGGTTGCGCTGCTCATCGGCCTGCTCGTCGGCAATGTGCTCATCAAGGAATGGGTCATGCGCCCGCGTCCTTTTGTCACGCACGCCGACCTGATTGCGCTGGTCGATCCGGTGGATCAGTGGTCTTTCCCATCCGGGCATACGCTGTCCTCCTTTGCTGCGGCGACCGCGCTCTGCTTCTTTCACCGCAAATCCGGTCTGCTTGCCTGCCTCGTTGCGGCATTGATCGGTTTTTCGCGCCTGTATGCCTGCGTGCATTATCCGACCGACGTGCTTGCCGGGATGCTGATCGGTATCCTGTGCGGTCTTGCTGCAGGTTGGATCACCGACCGCGTGACTGACCGCATCCATACCATTCGGCTGAGAAAGGGTGCCTGAATGAACCAATATAAACGCCTTTTAAGCAACACCTTTATCTTCGCGATCGGTACGTTCAGCTCGAAGATCCTGGTCATCCTGATGCTCCGCTTCTATACGGGCATGATGACGCAGGACGAGATGGGCGTCGCCGACCTGATCATCAAGACCACCAGCATCCTGTACCCTGTGGTTTCCCTGTCCATCGGTCAGGCGGTCATCCGCTATGGGTTGGAGCGCCGCCGCCGCAAATCCGATGTGTTCACCATCGGGCTGGTGACCGTCCTCTGCGGCTTTGTCATTGCTCTGCCGTTCCATCCGCTACTGGGCTTTGTGCACTACAATACCTCTGCCGGCGTGACCGGCTCGCTGCTCGAATACCAGTGGCTGATTTACCTGTATGTATTCACCTCGTGCACGCAGAACGTGTGCAGCCAGTTCATCCGCGCGCTGGGCTATGTGCGGCTGTACGCGATTGACGGCATTTTCCGCACATTTATGACCATCGTGCTCAACATCCTGTACCTCAAGGTGTTCGAGTGGAACATCTTCGGCTATGTCTTTTCGATCATCTGCTCGGACGCGCTCTCGACCGTCTGCCTGTTCGTAATCGCATCGCTTTGGAAGTATATCCGCCTGCGCCGGCCGAATTTCTATCTGTGGCGCAGCATGCTGGCCTATTCCCTGCCGCTCGTACCGGATGCGATTCTGGTCTACATCATCGGCTTTTCCGACCAGGCGTTCCTCGCCGCCATGCAGGATACCTCGGTCAGCGCGATCTACTCGATCGCCTACCGCGTGCCGACGCTGATCGCGCTCGTCGCCTCGATCTTTATCGATGCGTGGCAGATATCGATCGTCAACAACAATTCGCGCGAGGAACAGATCCGGTTTTTCTCCAATGTCGGCAACACATACAGCTCGATCGTGTTCATCATTGCGTCGGGCGGCATTATGTGTTCCAAGCTCGCAATGATGATCCTTGCCGTGCCCAGCTACTATATCGGCTGGACCTTCATCCCGATTCTGGCGATCGGCGCGGGCTTCAACTGCCTGTCGAGCTTCCAGAAAAGCGTATATCTGCTGGAAAAGCGGACGGTCCCCTCGTTCCTGTCCACGGCGTTTTCTGCGGTGATCAATATCGCGCTCAACGCCCTGCTCATCCCGCGCTACGGCGGCACGGGCGCTGCAGCAGCGACTCTGGTCAGCTATATCGCGCTTTTCCTGTACCGTGCGATCGACAGCCGCCGGTTCATGCCGGTGCGCTGGACCAAGACAAGGCTGCTGATTACCGTGCTGCTGACCGCTGTGCAGGCTGCGCTGATGCTGATTGAGCCTCCGCTCTGGCTGGTTTGGCAGATCATCCTGTTCATATTGGTGTGCCTGCTCAACTGCCGCGAGCTGCTCGTCGGCGTGAAAAAGCTGCTGCACCGCGCTTAAACTGACAACAGCATATCCAAGGCCTGACGCGAAATCGCGTCAGGCCTTTTTGGTCTGCATATCCCCTGCCGGACAGCGCAAATTGTTTATCAATTTTTTATAAACGAGCTGCTTGTTTTGTGCTATGATAGGGAAAGGAAAGGCGGGTGGCTGCTATGACGATCCGCAAGCGGCTGTTTATCTCCAATCTTTTGATGATTCTTGTGCCTGTCTGCATCGCGGCGCTGATCGCGGCGGGCTGTGTGGGCGCGGTGTGGTATACGGTCCGGTTCGGCGGCGGGCTGGGCTTTGACGACAGCGAGGACTTCTATCAGGTCAGCACCGGCATTGCGAAACTGGCCGAGCAGTCCCTGCCGGATTCGAATGAGCAGGAAACGCTGGACAGCATTACGGCTCTGCTCGACCGCAAAGCTGTTTCGCTTAAAATCGAGCAGGATGGACAGCCGTATTATGCTTACGGCACCGCCTCCCCTGCGGACGACGCGCTCTCTAAAGCGGC
>USLE01000129.1 GCA_900555465.1 uncultured Butyricicoccus sp. | reverse complement strand
GGTGTCGCGGTCGAACAGGTAGCCGTGCGTGGTGTTCATCACCACCGGCCGGCGCCTGCCCATCGGCAGGAGCGCCAGACGCGCAAAATACGCCGCGAGCGAGGTGTGCAGGCTGATCATCCGGTAGTGCTCCCCGCGCACCAGCCGCCCGATCGCCCGCGCCGCCGCGAAATTCCGGGGCGAGGACATGCTTTTCTCAAACGGCAGCGGGATGTACCGGCTGACGCCCGCAAGCGGACACGGCTCGCCGCCCGCGGCGGCATGCACCGTCCAGCCCTGCTGCGCGAACCATGCTGTATACGGCTGGTGGAAGGATGCGAGGTGCCCGAAGGACGACGCCACATACAGCACCTTTTTTTCCGTTCCCATACTGCGTCACCTGCCTTCCACAAAAAAACGCAGGCGACCCATTCCGCCCGCGCAATCACTTTATCCTATTCGCATATTAAACCAAACCTCACTTTTTGTCAAGGCGAATACAGGGACTCAGTGGAAATTTCCTGTCAGCTATGGTAAAATAATAAAGACTTGATTTTGTCTGGGAGGAACCGCCATTGATCAAAGAAAACCAACGGGCCCTCAACCAGATCAACGGCCTGACCGATGCGCTTATCCTGTTCCCCTGCATGGCGCTCGCCTATTTCATCCGCTTTTCTGTGCTGCAAGGCGAGCCGGGGCACATCAGCCTGTCCTATTATATGGTCGCCACCCTCTGCGTCACCCCGCTGTTCTGGTTCCTGTACAGCCTGATGGGGCTGTATGACTCATTCCGCTCCAAAAACTTCCTCACCGAGTTCAGCCTGCTGCTGCGCTGCAACCTGATCCTGTTCGGGCTGATGCTCGCGTTCTTCTTCATCTTTAAGGAAGTCCACCTTTCGCGCTGGACGCTGTTCTTCTTTTTCGCGCTGGCTACGCTCCTGATCGCGGTCAAGCGGTGGATGCTGCGGCGCATCCTGCGCGCTTTCCGCGAAAAGGGCTACAACCTCAAGCATGTGCTGCTGGTCGGCTGCGGCGAGCAGGCCCGCGCCTACTATGCGGCGATCTCGCGCGACCGCACGCTCGGCTTCTGCGTTGACCACTATCTCGCCCCGCACGACTGCCTGCCCGGCCTGTCCTATCTGGGCAGCTACGAGGCCTTCCCCAAGGTGCTCGAGCGCATCCGGCCGGACGAGGTCGTCATCGCGCTCGAGGCGGACGAGTACCCCTATCTGCAGGACATCATCTCAAACAGCGAGAAAAACGGCGTCAAGGTCTCCCTGATCCCGTTCTACACCAAATTCATGCCCTCCCACCCGGTGTATGACGAGGTCGGCGGGGTGTCGCTCGTCAATATCCGCCATATCCCGCTCGACAACATCGGCAACGCCTTTGTCAAGCGCGCAACCGATATCATCGGCTCGCTCGTGCTGATCGTGCTGACCTCCCCGCTCATGCTGTTCGCCGCCATCGGCGTCAAGCTGTCCTCCCCCGGCCCGATCCTGTTCAAGCAGGAGCGCGTCGGGCTGAACAAAAAGCCTTTTTATATGTATAAGTTCCGCTCCATGCGCGTCAACGACAGGCAGACCACCGGCTGGAGCACGAACAGCGACCCGCGCAAGACCCGGTTCGGCGCCTTCATCCGCAAGTTTTCGATCGACGAGCTGCCGCAGTTCTTCAACGTCCTCAAGGGCGACATGAGCCTGGTCGGCCCCCGTCCCGAGCTGCCGTTTTTCGTCAACCAGTTCAAGGAGAGCATCCCGCTGTACATGGTCAAGCATCAGGTGCGCCCGGGCATCACCGGCTGGGCGCAGGTCAACGGCTTCCGCGGTGACACCTCGATCAGGGGCCGCATTGAGCACGATATCTACTATATCGAAAACTGGACCTTCCTTTTTGACATCAAGATCCTGCTCATGACCGTGTTCCGTTTCTCCAACAGCGAAAAGCTCAGCTGAGGCTTTGCCCAGGCCATCTGCCTTCATCCACCCGGCCCATGCCGGGTGTTTTCTTTTGCCTTTCCGGACGTGAACGCCGCCCGCCGTCCCGCATAGGATGCGTTGGGGAGTTCGTCCCCGGAAGGAGGTAACACAATGGGTGTTACAAACGCCAACAAAGTCATCAGCACAAACCAGATCGATTGCAGCGGTTCGCTGCGCGTGACCCTCGCGCTGACCGCCACTCCCGATATTATGTCCAACCCCACGGACATCGTCCTCGTGCTCGACCGCTCGGGCAGCATGACCGGTGCGCCGCTCGCCGCGATGAAGACCGGCGCGGATACCTTTATCGATATCATCGCGCAGGCGACCGGCGGCGTGGGCGAGATCGGCTCGGGCAGCCGCATCGGCATCGTCAGCTTCGCGGGCACCGCCACGGCGGATACCCAGCTCATCACCTCGGTCGACACGCTCAAGGATGCAGTGGACGCGCTGACCGCGGGCGGCAACACCAACCACGCGGATGCATTTGCGCAGGCGACTGCGCTGTTCGATCCCCAGTCCTCGAACGCCAAGGTGATCGTCATGTTCACGGACGGCAACACCACCGCCGGCGCGCCGCCCGCGCCCGTCGCCGCCGCGGCACGCGCGCAGGGCATCATCATCTACGCCATCGGCCTGGTCGGCTCGGACGGCGTCGACGTCTCCGCCCTGAACGACTGGGCGACCGACCCGGATGCGTCCCATGTCGCGGTCACGCCGGACGCCGCTGACCTCGAAGCCCTGTTCGCCCAGCTCGCCGCGAACATCTCCAAGCCGGGCGCGACCAACATCGTCATCGACGAGGTGCTGAACCCGGATTTCGCCATCACGAACCTCCTGCCGCCCGCCAGGGGCACGGCGACCATGCTGGATGCGCAGACCCTGCGCTGGACCATCCCCGCGCTGGGTACGTCCGCGAGTGAGAGCGCAATCCTCGAGTTTGACATCCAGTACACCGCACAGACCGGCGGCGTCAAGCAGGTCAACCAGTCCATCACCTATACGGACACCGAGCAGAACGCGGTCTCCTTCCCGTCGCCCTCGGTCACCGTGACCTGCGGCACGGACGTATGCCCCGAGCCGTGCCCCGTGCCCACCGACCTGACCGTCGAGGGCTGCTCGGACGCGCTCATCGCCGACCTGGGCGACGTTTATCAGGATGGGCTGGGCCGCATCCTCCAGCTGAACCTCACGCTCAAAAACGTCTGCCCGCGCAAGCGCGTTGCGCTCGCTGTGGTCCTGACCGAGGTCGACGTTTACGGCATCGAGCACCAGCGCGGCCTGAAGACCTTCACCATCCCGGCGCACAGCTCGCCCGGCTGCCGCGATGTGCAGGTCAAGTGCATCCGCTTCATCGCGCCGGAGGATCTGGACGTCTCCGGCGGCTCGCCGAATGCGCTGTGCAACCCGCGCAACTTCAAGGTCCGTGCATTCTCGCACTATATTGATACGGATTTCCGCTGCTGCACCGCCTGCATCACGATGTAAGCGCACAAAACCGCCGCGTAAGCGGCGGTACATATCCGTGCACACAAAAACGGCAGACCTCCGAAAGAGGTCTGCCGTTTCTTCTTTTATGCCAAATACGTCCGGAGCTCTGCGAGCGTCGGGATGGACGGCGCCGCGCCCCGCCGGGTAACCGCGATCGCCGCCGCCCGCGCAGCCCGTTCCATCGCCTGCGGCACCCCCTCGCCGCGCAGCAGCGAGGCGAGGAAAAAGCCGGTAAAGGTGTCGCCCGCCGCGGTCGTGTCCACGGCCTCGGCCGGATAGGCCGCCTGCCGGATGGTCTGCTCACTGTCCGCATACACCGCGCCCTGTTCGCCCAGCGTCAGCACCACCGCCGCGCCGGGGAATTGCTCCCGCAGGACGCGCAGGAGCACCTGCTCGTCCGCGCCGTCCTTCCCGGCGAGCTGCGCCGCCTCCACGCGGTTGAGCAGGAACAGGTCGACATATCCCAGTGGGAAGTCCAGCACCCGCGCCTCCATCGGCGAGGGGTTGAACGCGATCTTCATGCCCCGCGCGTGCGCCTGCCGCATGATGTACGGCAGCTGGTTGATCTCGTTTTGCAGCAGCAGCCAGTCGCCCGCGCAAAAGTGCCCCAGCGCCGCATCCGCCTGCGCCTCGGTAACCGCACGGTTCGCACCGCCGTACAGCAGGATGCAGTTGTCGCCGGTTTTGTCGTTCTGGATGATCGCGTTGCCCGTGTGCACCTGCTGCAATATGCTGACATGGTCGGTGCGCACGTCCGCAGCCGCCAATTCCTCCAGCAGGAAGCGGCCATCCTCGCCGACCGCGCCCGCCATCCAGGTCTCCGCGCCCGCACGCGCCAGCGCGATCGCCTGATTCAGCCCCTTGCCGCCGCTGAACACCTGCAAGGACTCCGCCGCGAGCGTTTCACCCTTGCCGACAAAGTGGTCGACCCGGTAGGTATAGTCGATGTTGAGCGACCCAAAGCATAATACCTTCATCGCGTTCCCCCGTTTCGTGTTTAAATCAGGACAGCGTCATGTCCCCGTCCTTGACCCAGCCGATGCGGCGCAGCACCAGATTGATCAGCGGGCACAGCACCGCGGGCAGGATGAACGAAATCAGGATCAGGCCGATCCAGTCCTGCGCGGTGACGGCCGCTTTCGCGCCCGCCGCGACGTCGTTCATCCAGCCGGTGTAGACTCCGATCTGCCCGACCAGACCGCAGGTGCCCATGCCCGAGGACACCGGCGTGCCGTTCATCTCCAGATGGAACAGGCAGGTCGCGATCGGCCCGGTGATGGCCGAGGTAATAATGGGCGCGATCCAGATGCGCGGGTTCTTGACGATGTTGCCCATCTGCAGCATCGAGGTGCCGATGCCCTGCGACACCAGCCCGCCCCAGCGGTTCTCCGGGAAGGACATGACCGCAAAGCCGACCATCTGCGCGCAGCAGCCCGCGACCGCCGCGCCGCCGGCGAGGCCGGTCAGGCCGAGCGCCGCGCAGATCGCCGCAGAGGAGATGGGCAGGGTCAGCGCGATACCCACGAGCACGGACACCGCAATGCCCATCAGGAACGGCTGCAGGTTGGTCGCCCACATGATGAGATTGCCGACCTGCATCGCCGCTGCGCCGAGCGCAGGCGCCCACCATGCGGACAGGCCCACGCCCACGCCGATCGTCACAAG
>USLE01000128.1 GCA_900555465.1 uncultured Butyricicoccus sp. | reverse complement strand
TTTTTTTTTTTAATGATACGGCGACCACCGAGATCTACACAAGGAGTATCGTCGGAAGCGAGCTCGAGCCGGGTGCGTCGATCACGATCTACGTCAGCAAGGGCAAGGAGAATAAGACCGCGGCCGTGCCCAGCCTGTACGGCATGACCCGCGATGGCGCGCAGCAGGCGCTGGAGGCAGTCGGCCTGAAGCTCGGCTCGGTGAACGAGGTCGAGAATCAGGCGGAGGTCGGCACTGTGGTCTGGCAGTCGACCGATCCCGATGTTCAGGTGGATCAGGGCACGACGATCAATATCCAGATCTCCAAGGGCATCACCCAGCGCCCGCCCGAGACATCGGACGACGAAAACAACACGGATGACGGCGGGGATGAGCCGGACGTGCCGCAGCAGGGCACGGCGACCGTCCCGATCGTCCTGCCGGACAACACGGATATGGCGCATGTCGTTGTATCGGTGGACGGCGTGGTGCAGTATGACGATACGCATGAAACCAGCCTCGGCAGCATCTCCGTGCCGCTGACGGGCACGGTGGGCGAGCATGAGGTCACGATCAGCGTGGACGGCAGCAGTACGTCCCAGACCGTAACGTTCAGTTGACAGAGAGGTAGATTTTTTGACCGAAGGGATCATTCTCAAGGGCATCGGCGGGTTCTACTATGTGGACACCCCCGAGGGCCTGATCGAATGTAAAGCGCGCGGCCGCTTCCGCAGGACTGTGGGCAAGCCGATCGTGGGCGACCGCGTGACGCTCGAGATCCAGCCCGAGGACGGCACCGGCTACCTGCTGGACATCGCGCCGCGCAAAAACAGCCTGGTGCGTCCGGCGGTCGCGAACCTCGACCTGCTGGTCGCGGTCGCGTCGGCCGCGCCGCCGGTGACCGACCCGTTCCTGATCGACCGCGTCACCGCGATCGCCGTGCACAAGGACATGGATGTGCTGGTCGTCATCAACAAGACCGATGAAAACCCGGGGGACGAGCTGTACGAGACCTACCGCAAAAGCGGCATCCAGACCCTGCGCGTGAGCGCGCTGACCGGTGACGGCATCGACGCGCTCAAAGCGTATATCCGCGGCAAGGTGTCTGCGTTCGCGGGCAACCCGGGCGTGGGCAAGTCGAGCGTGCTCAACCGCATCGACCCGCAGTTCGGAGCAGCGGTCGGCGCGATCTCGGACCGCATCGGGCGCGGCAAGCACACCACGCGGCACGTTGAGCTGCATCCCATCGAGGGCGGCGGCTATATCGCGGACACACCGGGCTTTTCCTCGTTCGACACCGAGCAGATGGATCTGGTGCTCGCGGAGGATTTGCAATATGCGTTCCCGGAATTTGAGCCCTATATCGGGCAGTGTAAATTCACCGGCTGCGCGCATGTCAAGGAAAAGGGCTGCGCGGTGCTCGCCGCGGTCAAGGCGGGCGAGATCGCCAAAAGCCGGCACGAGAGCTATGTCAAGCTGTATGAAAGCGTAAAGGATTTGAAGGAATGGGAGCTTACGAGGGGCGGCACGCGCTGATTTTCGCCGCAGCGCCGGAAACCGAATACGGCTACATCCGCGCGTTTCTGGATGAACATCCGGACGCACTGATCGCCTGCGCGGACGGCGGGCTGCGCCATGCGCGCGCGCTCGGCCTGCACCCGGACTTTATGATCTCGGACTGCGACTCCATGCCCGAAATCGAGGGCACGGAGGTCATCCGCCTTAAGCCCGAGAAGGACGACACGGACACGCAGGGCTGCCTGCGCGAGGTGTTCCGCCGCGGCTGCGCCGAGGCGACGCTGGTCTGCGCGACCGGCGGCCGCATCGACCACGAGCTGGCCAACCTGTCGCTTCTCGAGGAGGCGCGCGCGATGGGCGGGCGCCTGACCGTGCTCGACCGGCAGAACCGCATCGTTTTGCATGAGGGCGGCTGTCAAAAATTCATAATGCCGCCGGAATACCGGTATTTCTCCATCGTGCCGCTCGACGCGGTGCTGCAGGGCGTTACCATTGAAAACGCGAAATATCCTCTGCGCGAGGCGACTGTCACGCGCGCGGGCATGATCACCATTTCCAATGAGGCGGCCGCAGGCGGGACGTTTGCGGTCGAAATCCGGGACGGGCGTGCGCTCGTCGTCTTTTCGCGCGACTTTTCGCGCGCTTTGTGAATATTCCACACGAAAACCGCCGAAATTGGCGGTTTTTTCTATTCGGGCGGTTTTGCAATTTGACAGACGTATACTTGCAAAAGAGCAGCAACGAGCATATAATAAAATCATAGAGAGATGAAAAGGGAGTGCGTAACCAGTGGCATTGAAACCGATTTCGAAGATCGCAGCGGGGGTACAGGCGTCTACCACACTTGTAATCGACTCGCTGTTCAAGCAGATGAAGGCGGAAGGCAAGGATGTCGTCGGCTTCGGCGCAGGCGAGCCGGATTTCCCCACGCCCGAGCACATCAAGCAGGCGGGCATTGAGGCGATCGAGAACAACCAGACCAAGTACACCCCGGCCGCCGGCCTGATGGAGCTGCGCGAGGCGGCGTGCTATCGTCTGAAAACCGATTTCGGCCTGGAGTATGAGCCGAAGCAGATCGTGGTTGCCTCCGGCGCAAAGCACTCGGTTTACGTTGCCCTGATGACGCTGTGCAACCCGGGTGACGAAGTCGTCATCGCGGCGCCGTACTGGGTCAGCTACTCCGAGATGGTCAAGCAGGCGGGCGCGGTGCCCGTGATCGTCGCCGCCGAGGAGGAGCAGGACTTCAAGATCACCGCCGAGCAGCTGGACGCCGCGATCACGGAAAAGACCAAGGTGTTCATGCTCAACTCGCCCTGCAACCCGACCGGCATGGTCTATACCCGCGCGGAGCTGGAAGCGATCGCTGAGGTCTGCTGCCGGCATAATATCTACGTCATCGCGGACGAGATCTACTGCAACCTCGTGTATGACGACATCGAGTTCGTGTCCTTTGCCTCGCTCAGCGAGGACGTCAAGGAGCGCACGATCATTGTCAACGGCGTGTCCAAGAGCTACGCCATGACCGGCTGGCGCATTGGCTACAGCGCGTCCAACCCCGAGCTTGCCAAGGTGATGAGCAACTACCTGAGCCATTCGACCTCCGCGCCGTCCACGATCTCGCAGCATGCGGCGATCGTCGCGCTGCGCGGCCCGCAGGAGGATATGCGGGTGATGAAGCAGGCGTTCGAGAAGCGCCGCGACCATCTGGTCGAGCGGATGAACCGCATCCCGGGCGTTTCCTGCATCAAGCCGCAGGGCGCGTTCTACGTTATGATGAACATGAAGAGCTTTATCGGCAAGTCCATGTACGGCAAGACCATCGAGAGCGCGGAGGATTTCGCGCAGCTGTTCCTTGAGAAGGGCCTCGTGGCGACTGTGCCGTGCACCGCGTTCGCGGCGCCGGGCTTTGTCCGCTGGAGCTATGCGACCTCGCTGGCCGAGATCGACAAGGGCCTCGACCGGCTGGAGGCATTTATCAAAAACGCATAAATTAGTGCAGCATGAAAAAATGACCGCCTGTAGGGCGGTCATTTTTTATTCGTTCGGCAGGTATTTGATCAGCCGGTACTCGGTAAACGCGCCGCAGCTGTATACCTGCTTGAGAAAAAAGCCAAAATGCAGGTACATGGGCACGTTCTCACGCGAGAGCGTTTCGAGCACGACAGCCGGATAGCCCTGCGCGGCCGCATGGGCGATCACGCCGTCGAGCAGTTCGCGGGCCGCGCCGCTGCCGCGGTGCGCCTTGTCCACCCCGAACTGGGCAATATAATAGGGGTGCCTGCAGTACCGCTTGTACCAATTCGTGCTGTGCACGTCCATAACCGGGCGGCTGTTGCGCATCAGCTGTGCGAGCAGCGGCCGCGGGATATCGCGCAGCAGCTTCCTGCTGCGCAGCGCATAGGCAAGCTGTCCGAGCGGGCCAAGGCGGGACAGGCGGCGCGGGTCCGCGCCCACGATCGCGCCAATGGGCGTGCCGTCCGCGCCCTCGCAGACAAATACGTCGCCCCGGGTGAAGTAGTAGCCCTGCCCGAGGCTGAGCACCGCAGGCCCAAAGCGGCGTGCGGTCTGCTCGTCCACGCCGGAAAACTGCTGCTGTAACTCCTCTTTTTCGTAAAACTGGTCGAACATCAATGCGGCGAGCGCCGCGCGTTCGTCCTGACGGGCTCTGCGCATACGGTATCCCTCCTGTTTTCTGTCCTGATGATAGCATGAGCGGGCGCGGCCGTCAAGTGCCGCAGCGGGGAGGGCATCAAATCCACGGGCAGAGGCGGGAGAAACTTTGTTTATTGCTACAATATATGAGCAAAACGCCGCCGCCCGCTTGAAAAACGACGGGTTCGGTGTTAAACTAAAATCGGCTGAAAATCTGAAACGATCCATCACTGGATTACGATCAACTGACCGGAAAGGACGACTGACATGAACAACGTGTACGAAAGCCCGCTTTCCTCGCGCTACGCTTCAAAGGAGATGCTCTACACCTTCTCCTCGGATATGAAGTTCTCGACCTGGCGCCGCCTGTGGGTGTCGCTGGCGAAAGCCGAGATGGCGCTCGGCCTGCCCATCACGCAGGAGCAGGTGGACGAGATGGAAGCACACCTGACCGACATCGACTATGAGACCGCCAAGGCGCGCGAGAAGGAAGTCCGCCACGACGTTATGGCGCACGTTTACACCTTCGGCAAGGCCGCACCCAAGGCGGCGGGCATCATCCACCTCGGCGCGACGAGCGCCTATGTGGGCGACAACACCGATATCATCCAGATCCGCGAGGGCCTGCTGCTCGTGCGCAAAAAGCTCGCGACCGTGCTGGACAAGCTCGCGCAGTTTGCGGATGCGCACAAGGCGCAGCCGACGCTCGGCTTCACCCACTTCCAGCCCGCGCAGCTGACCACGGTCGGCAAGCGCGCGACGCTGTGGATGAACGAGCTGCTCATGGACCTGGGCGAGGTCGAATACCGCATCGAGAACCTGCGCATGCTGGGCAGCAAGGGCACGACCGGCACGCAGGCGTCCTTCATGGAGCTGTTCGACGGCGACGAGGCCAAGGTCAAGGAGCTGGAAAAGCGCATTGCGGACGACTTCGGCTTCGCGGGCGTGGTGCCGGTTTCCGGTCAGACCTATTCGCGCAA
>USLE01000127.1 GCA_900555465.1 uncultured Butyricicoccus sp. | reverse complement strand
GTTTGACGAATACTGTGTCAATCTGTCCATCGGTCTGGCAAACTTCATCAACATCTTCCAGCCGGAGAGCATTGTGCTGGGCGGCGGTCTGGCCGGATACGGCGAAAAGCTGCTCGAGCCGCTGCGGCGCCTGACGCTGCCGCAGACCTTCCAGAGCGACGCGCGCAACACCGAGATCGTGTGCGCGACCCTCGGCAATGACGCGGGCCTGATCGGCGCGGCGATGCTGTAAAATGTAGTAAAAACGTAATATAAACGGCGCATTTGTAATATTACAAATGCGCCGTTTGCGCTGTCGGGCATTGAAATTCGACGGATTTCGTGATAAAATACCTCCGTATCAGGCATAAAAAGGCAAGGGACAGCACGGAGGTGCAACATGCGACTGAAACGATTTATCGCGCTGCTGTGCGCGATCGTATATATGACAGCCGCCGGCGCGGCGGCTGCGGAGCTGCCGGCGGAGGCGGCGCAGGACACATCCGCCGCGCTGCAGGCCGTGGAACCGGCGGCGGCCGCGGAAGATGTGCAGCAGGCCTCGGAGCAGGCGGAGGATGCGGAAGCCGTGCCGGCTGCAGAGGACGCAGCGGCCGCGCAGCCGGACGGGGAGCCTGCCGGAGAGCTGCCGCAGGCGCGCGCGACCGCGATCCGCGTCGTCCCCTCGACGCACAAGGTGCAGGTCAACGGCGAGGCGGTCAGCCCGCAGGCATACAATATCGACGGGTATAACTATTTCAAGCTGCGTGACGTGGCGTATCTGCTAAATGGTACGACCGCATCCTTCAACGTGACCTGGGACAGTGCGAAGAACGCAGTCAACCTGATCTCCGGCGAGGGATATACCGCGGTCGGCGGGGAGATGACCGTCGCCTCGTCTGCGACCCTGCGCGTGCAGGAGTCGACCTCGCGGGTGCTGCTCGACGGCAGCGGCATCGCCCTCAAGGGGTACAATATCAACGGCAACAATTATTACAAGATCGCGGACCTGTCGACCGCAATGGGCTTCACTGCGGCGTATGAGCACGCGACCCAGACCGTCCAGATCCGCACGCCTGCCGCGCCGGAGCCGACCCCGGATCCCGAGGAGCCGGAAGAGGAGTTTGTGACCGGCGTGTATCAGGTGCGCGTGGAGACCACGCTGTCCATCCGCTCCGGTCCGGGGACGAGCTATCCCGTTGTCGGGCGGCTGTCCAACGGTGACGAAATCGTGGTCGACAGCTTATCAAACGGCTGGGCGCATATCCTGGATGAGGACGGCAGCGCGTCGCAGTATTGCAGCGCAGACTACATCACGCGGGTCGGCGACTACGAGGCGCCGGACGAGCCGGAGGAACCGGAGACGCCGTTTGTGACCGGCCTGTACCGGGTCGTGGTGGATACGACGCTGTCCGTGCGCTCCGGCCCGGGCACCAGATATCCGATCGTCGGCATCCTGTCGCGCGGCGACGAGATCGTTGTCGATCAACTGGAGGACGGCTGGGCGCACCTGATGGATACCAGCAACGGCACAGGGCGCTATTGCAGCGCGGATTACCTGACCCGCGTGCGGGATTATGATACGAGCGAGGGCGAGCCGGACGATCCGGTCGAACCGCCGCGCACCTCGCATCTGGACGGGGTCAGGACCGTGATCATCGACCCGGGGCACGGCGGCAGCGACGTCGGCGCACACAATGAAGATATGTCGCTGGATGAGAAGCACGTCAATCTGTATGTTGCGCAGTACCTGAAGACCTATCTGGAGAACGCAGGGGTCAGGGTCATCATGGTGCGCGACACGCTGGAGGACGGCAGCTCGCTGTCCATGCGCGGACAGGTGATGGAGCAGTATGCTTCGTCCGCCGACCTGTTCTTCAGCATCCACCACAATGCCGCCAACACGACTGCGCGCGGCGCGGAGGTGCTCGCGCAGATCGCGGACCGCAACGGCGGCCCGACCAAGCTGCTGGCGGAGGCGCTGCTCGAGGAATATGCCGAGCTGGGTGTGCCGATCCGGTCGGTTGTGTTCCGCGAGGGCAGCAACGGCGACTACTACTACACCAACCGCGCCGCGGCCGCGCTGTTCATCCCGGCGCTGACGAGCGAATTCTGCTTTATCGACAATGTTGAGGATCAGAAATTCATCGACAGCGAGGAGGACTGGCAGGCGGAAGCGCGTGCGCAGTACAACGCGATCATGTATTATTTCACGCAGGTGGAATATTGAGTTTGCACACAGGAAAGGAACCGATCGAAATGACAGAACGGGCAGAGCAGGCGCAGCGCCTGCATGACAAGGGCTACAACTGCGCGCAGGCGGTCGTCTGCGCCTACTGCGACCAGTTTGGGCTGGATAAGGAGACCGCCTATAAGATGGCGGAGGGGTTCGGCCTCGGCATGGGGCTGATGGAGGTCTGCGGCGCGCTGAGCGGCGCGTTCATGCTGGCCGGGATGCGCGGCAGCAAGGGCACAGAGCACCCGGGCGAGACCAAGGGGCAGACCTACAAGACGACCAAGGCGCTTGCCGCGGCGTTCAAGGAGAAGAACGGCACCTATCTCTGCCGCGAGCTGAAAGGCGTGACGGACGGGAACGTCCGGCGCTCCTGCCCGGGCTGTATTGAAGATGCGTGCAGCCTGATCGAGACATTTTTGTTGAAATAGTCAATTCCCGCAGATGTCAACCCATCTGCGGGAATTATTTTTGCCATCTGTTCGGCAGGATTCGACAAATAGCACTCGCTTATCCGCGTAAAATAAATCCCGCAGGGATTTCATCGGAAAGGGGGAAATGCGAAAAGCGGATGAAAGGAAGACGGAAAAGCCCGCCGGAAGCTCGGCGAGCCAGCACAAAACGGCAGGGCTCTGCCGCGTGACGAAAGCGGGGTGTGCAGGAAATGGTTCACTACATTGTTATAAAAAGCGAGGCAGCTGCAGGGGTGCAGTACGGCATTGCGGCTGTTTGTGGACGATCGGAGCTGGACAGTATAGACGACATTTCGCCCACGTTCGAAGAAACCGCTGGACTGGCAGCGCTGCTGCAGGAAAACGGGGTTGCGGCGGAGCATTTTCGCGATGTTGTCGAAGATTACCTGGCGCAGTAGGCGCAAACGAAAAAGACGCAGCGAGGACCAAAAAGGTCTGCTGCGTCTTTTGTTTACAGCCCGAATACGATGCCGCAGGCCGCGCCGATGCCGATGAACAGGATCGGGTGGACGCGGGGCAGCTTCCAGATCGCCAGCGACAAGATGAGGAACAGGCAGATCGCAGGAAGATTGAGCACCGCGGGCAGGCTCGTAAGCCCGTCCCAAAGCTCGGTGTGGAACAGCGAGGCGGCGAATACCTCGAGGATCGCGCCGAAGATCAGCCCGGCGGAGGCGGGGCGCAGACCGTAGAACCCGTCCTGCACCAGCTTGGAGTCGCGGAACCGCGTCAGTGCACGGGAGACCAGGATGATGATGATGACCGACGGGAGCACGAGCGAGCAGGTCGCGACCAGCGCGCCCGGCACGCCTGCGGCGTGGAAGCCGGCATAGGTCGCGGAATTGACGCCGAGCGGGCCGGGTGTGGATTCGGAGACCGCGATCATGTTCAGCAGATCCTCGGGCGTGAACCACGGGTATTTGAGCGAAATATCCCGCAGGAAGGGCAGGGTCGCCAGCCCGCCGCCGATGGCAAACAGGCCGGTCTTGAAAAATTCCCAGAAAAGCTGCAGATAGATCATGCGCGACGCCTCCGGATCAGTCCGATCAGGATACCCGCCCCAGCGGCCACAATGACCATCAAGACCGGGGAGATCCCGAGAAATGCGACTGCGACAAAGGTGACCGCAAGGATCAGGGCGGTGGGCACATCGACGACGCCCTTTTTCGCCATTTTCCAGACCGATTGCAGGACGAGCGCGCATACTGCGATGCGGATGCCGGCAAATGCGTGCTGCACGGCTTCCAGATGCGCAAACTGCTGGATAAACGCCGCGATCGTGATGATGATCACGAGCGAGGGAAAGATCATGCCCGCCGTGGCGAAAACCGCGCCGGGGATGCCGTGGGTCTTGTAGCCGATAAAGGTGGACGTATTGACCGCGATCACGCCGGGCGTGCACTGGCCGATCGCATAGTAGTCCATCAGCTCATCCTCGGTTGCCCACCCGCGCTTTTCCACCACCTCGCGCTGCAGGATGGGCAGCATGGCATAGCCGCCGCCAAAGGTGCAGGCGCCCATGCGGGCAAAGGTGAGGAACAGATCCAGATAAGGATGCAAAAGAAATAACAACTCCTTTCCGTACAGCACCAGTATACACCTTTCGGCGGGCAGTGCATACGAAAATATTCGTAAAAAACCAGCGGACAGCGGGGTTACTTGCCGGGCACGACCTCGAGCCAGTAGCCGTCCGGGTCGGAGATGAAGTAAATGCCCATCGACGGGTTTTCAAAGCAGATGCAGCCCATCTGCTGGTGCTTGTGGTGCGCCGCGGCGAAGTCGTCCACATGGAACGCCAGATGGAACTCGTTGTCGCCCAGGTTGTAGGGGCGGTCCCAGTCGCGCAGCCAGGTCAGCTCGAGCAGGTGCGGGGTCTTGCCGTCGCCGAGGTAAACGATGATAAAGCTGCCGTCATCGGCGTTGATGCGGCGGGTCTCGGACAGGCCGAGCGCCTCCTTGTAAAAGGCGAGGGAACGGTCCAGATCACGGACGTTGAAATTGTTGTGTGCAAAGGTGAACTGCATAGGGATAAACCTCCTGAGATGGAATTGTTGTGACGATACTGTACCATGTTTTGGATGAAAACACAATCCGCATATACGATTTTTGTTTACATTGCCGCAGAGCAATGTTATAATTAGCCTGTATATTTGCGTCCGTAAAGGGGGACGGGAATTTGAAAAATCATTTGGAGAAGGCATTGCAGCCGGGGAATATTCTGTTTTATATCGTATTCCTGCTGTTCGCAGCAGGCGGCTTGTGGTTTTCCGTGCCGTATGGTCTGATCGGCATCGCGCTCTGCGTGATCCTGCGGGCGGCCTCGCTGCGCATCGAAAACGAGCGCAGGCAGCGGCTGCAGGAGCTGATGGAGAATATCGAGATCGACGGCGGCGAGGTGCGCCAGGCGGTGACCAAATCGCCGCTGCCGACCGTTGTCGCACTGGCGACGACGGGCGAGATCGTCTGGGCGAACGA